>NZ_RZQI01000773.1:0-2868 GCF_003998335.1 Mesorhizobium sp. M7A.F.Ca.CA.002.05.1.1
TCAATGCCTCTTGTCAAAATCTCCTGACACAAACAGTCCAAGACACTTCAATCACATAACAAAAAACCCCGCCGAAAATCGACGGGGTTTGTCAGCAGTCTGAAAGCCCCGGAAACGGGGCTTTTTTCGTTTGCAAGGAGGAGGGGCATGAGCGGCCAGATCATCATCCTGAACGGTGCGCCGCGATCGGGAAAAACAAGCATCGCCAGAGCTGTTCAGGAGCGCTTCGATGGCGTCTGGATCAATCTCGGCGTCGACGTTTACGAGCAGGCTACGCCGGCACGCTATCGGCCCGGGATAGGATTGCGGCCCGGTGGCGAGCGTCCGGACCTTGAGGCCCTCGTGCCCGGACTATACGCCGCGCTCTACGAATCGATCGCCGCCCACAGCCGGCTGGGGCTGAATGTCGTGGCGGATATCGGCCATCACGACGCCTATTCGAGACCACTTCACATTGTGGCTGATTGCGCGCGCCGGCTTGTAGGTCTGCCGGTGCTGTTTGTCGGTGTTCGCTGCCCGCTGGAAATCATCATGGAAAGGCGTGCCGCCAGCGCGGCGGACAAGAGATATGTGACCGGCTCATCAGACGATCCGGTGCCGTTGCCCGTGCGCCTGTGGCAGGAGGAGGTCCACCGCCCAGGCGTGTACGATCTGGAAGTCGATACCTCGCTCCTGAGCCCGAAGCAGTGCGCGGATACGATCGCAGAGCAGCTTCGGCAAGCACCGTATCCAACAACGTTTCAGAAACTATCCAACCCATCCAGCGCGGCCCTTGAGCCGTTTTGACCGGCATGGCCGCCGCAGGCGGGTTCGTCCAGATCGGCGAATTTACAGCCTGCAAACGGCCGGCGATTGCATCGTGGAGCTCTCGATTTCAGCGGCCATGCGGTCCGGCGCGAAACGGGTCAGCAAATATCCGCACACCTTCCAGATCGCGATCATCAGGAATGCACCCGCATAGCCATCCAAGGCATAGTGCCAGCCAAGCACGACGGAACCGACCATAATGACGCCGGCGAATAACCACATCACAAGACCGGCCAGCCGAGACCGCCGTGTTGCATAGAGGGCGAACAGCACCGCCATCACAACGTGCAGGGATGGGAAGGCGGATATGCCGACGCTGCCGGTAGTTGCGCCGGTATAGCCACTCCACAGCATATCCTGCGTGCTGAGCGCCCAGATCGGATAGACGCGATCGGCAACGGCAAGTGCTTGCATGAGGGGGTGAAAGTCGTTGCCGAACCCCAATCGCTCGTAAAAGCAGGGGCCAGCCGACGACAGGCCCATCGCGAGGAAGAAGCCACCCAGCGTCCACACCGTCATGAAGCTCATCAGGAACTGGTGACGCAGCTTCGTATCCTTGCGTGTGATGCACACGGTGAAAACCGCGGTGATGAGCACGACGAACCAGAAATTGTACGCGATGTTGATGATCTTCAATGCAAGCGGCGACTGGACGACAAACCACAACCATTCGTGCGGGGCTCGACCGAAATGCAGGATGCGATCGGCGTGAGCCAATGCTTTGTCCCATGCGAACGGAGAGAGGATTGCAATGGCTCCCTTCAACACACCGATCGCGGATATGAAGGCAAGACCCGCACCCAGGCCATTCAGGCTGTTGGCAATGCGTTCGGCATCGCCAAAGAATCTACCCAGTGACTTGAGGAAGGTGTGCAGCGGTTCGGTTTCCCGCTGGACCAGCGCAAGGTGGAAAAGCGTCCCAAGTGCAAGGGCTGAGCCGCAAATCCAGAAGGCGATGAAAAGATACTCGGCGTATTCCGCCAGAACGCCGAAATCCGGCATGTTTCCAGTGTGCCACCCGACTGCGCTTGCCAGAAGCAGCGCAGCGGTAGCCATAGCGTGCAGCAGCCGGTGTCGCCAAAAGGCATCCGCCAAGATGCCAGGAAAAGCACGTCCGACAATAGCCCCCGTCAGTGGGGCCGATGCCGCAACCGAATGTTCCATGGTTTTGAAGCCCAGCTCGCCACGCCGTTACCATTTTACCGTGAGACGGTTCAATATTTCCTAATCAGACGATTAGAGTTGCAAACGGTTGAGTCCCGGCGCCGGCCCGCCCGGGCACTAGAATCGTCTTCTCGGCTGAACGGCGCTACCCGGTCCGCCACATCGGCTGACCTCGCGTTTCTCAATTTTCGAGTGCAGTCCGGATCTTTTCGGCATTTTCGGTCAGCACCTCCGGCTTCTCCATTCCTCCCGTGTGCGGCTTCAGCGGGATGCCGTCGAAGCGCGGAATGACATGTACGTGCAGATGATAGACGGTTTGCCCCGATGCCGGCTCATTGAACTGCATGATGGTGACGCCGTCGGCGCCAAAGGCCTTTTTCACCGCCAGCGCCACTTTCTGAACGACGCTCAAGAGATGGCCGAAAATTGACGGGTCGGCGTCGAGCAGGTTGCGCGACGGCGCTTTCGGCACCACCAGCGTGTGGCCCGGCCCCTGCGGCATCACATCCATGAAGGCGATGACAGCGTCATCCTCGTAGACCCGGTGCGAGGGAATTTCGCCGCGCAGGATCTTGGCGAAGATGTTGTCGGTATCGTAGGCGGCCTCGGTCATGGCGAACGCTCCGGATTGTGCCTTTCGTGTAGCGAAACGGTGGAAAATCGGCAAGACGATCGGACGAAGTCGGCCCTGCTCGTCAAGGCAGCCCTGTTGCTACTCCTCCAGATCCTTGCGGAACGGGGTGTGCTCTTCCAGATATTCGCTCATCCGCTCCACCTCGTGGCGTTCGCGCCTGAGGTAGTCGGCGACGGCGTTGCGCAGGCCGGGGTGCGCAATGTAGTGCGCGGAATGCATGATCACCGGCCGGTAGCCGCGCGCCAGCTTGTGCTCGCCCTGCG
>NZ_RZQI01000774.1:0-2863 GCF_003998335.1 Mesorhizobium sp. M7A.F.Ca.CA.002.05.1.1
GCCCTTCTAGCCGCCGCCGTGCTGGCCCTGAACGATAACGAGCTTGCCGTCCGCCTGGATGCCTGGCGCGCCGCGCAGACCGCCAAGGTCGCGGCAGAACCGACGGATACGCCGTGAGCCTGCCCGCCGGATCGACCATCGGCATCATTGGCGGCGGCCAGCTCGGCCGCATGCTGGCTGTTGCTGCCGCCCGCCTCGGCTACCGCACCGTGGTGCTGGAGCCGCAAGCGGATTGCCCCGCGGCACAGGTCGCCAACCGGCAGATAACAGCCGCCTATGACGACCCGGCCGCCCTTGCCGAACTGGCAGGCTCGAGTTCCGTCGTCACCTACGAGTTCGAGAACGTGCCGGTTGCAGCCGCCAGTGCGCTGGCCGCCAAGGTTCCGGTCTATCCGCCGGCGCGTGCGCTGGAAGTGGCGCAGGACCGGGTGGACGAAAAAACATTCCTCAACGGCATCGGCATTGCCACCGCCGATTTCCACGCCGTCGACAATGATGACCAGCTGATCGCGGCGCTGAAAGCATTCGACGGCAGCGGTGTCCTGAAGACCCGGCGCATGGGCTATGACGGCAAAGGCCAGCGCGTCTTCCGCAACATGGAAGCCGGCGGCTTCGCCGGCACATGCGAGGCGATGGGCAATGTGCCTCTGATCCTGGAGGCCTTCGTGCCGTTCGAGCGCGAGATATCGGTGATCGCGGCGCGTGGGCTGGACGGTGCGGTTGTCGCTTACGATCCAGCCGAGAATATCCATCGCAACGGCATTCTCCACACATCGACCTTGCCGGCCGCCATTATGCCGGAGACGGCGGAAGCGGCCCGAACGGCCGCATCGAAGATCCTGTCGGCGCTGAACTATGTCGGCGTCATCGGCGTCGAGTTCTTCGTGCTGGCGGACGGCTCGCTGCTGGCCAACGAGATCGCGCCGCGCGTGCACAATTCCGGCCATTGGACGGAAGCCGCCTGTATCGTCTCGCAGTTCGAGCAGCATATCCGCGCCATCGCCGGCCTGCCGCTCGGCGCCCCGGACCGCCATTCCGACTGTGTGATGGAAAACCTGATCGGCGACGATGTGCTGCGCGTCCCGGAGCTTCTCGCCGAGCCCGATCTGATGCTGCATCTCTACGGCAAGGCCGAAGCGCGGCTCGGCCGCAAGATGGGGCATTTCACTCGGATCAGCCGTCGCGCCTCATAGGGTTGCCTACTGCAAATCGTCGCTCTCGTCCTCGCCTGGATTGGCGCAACTCACATCGCCTTCCTCGCAATTGGCCGCGGCAGCGAGCTGCTTGATGCGATCATTGGTCAATCTGGTCAGGCATTGCGATACTGCCATCGGATGGATCGAGCCGCCTTGACTGGCGGCGGTGGAATGCGCGCATTCGGCATCGCGAAAAGTGATCCAGGCGCGCTGCGCCACCTGCAGCAATCTCTTGCCGCCGGCGTCATCCGAGCTGGTAAGGTCCTGATAGGCCTTGTTGAGCTTGGCGTCGGCCGCCTGATAGTCTTCGCCGGCACAGATGTTCATCATCTGCTGGCTATCGTCGCTGCGGTCGCATTCCTGCGCGCGAGCAACCGAAGCTGCCGCCAGCAGGACAAGGCAGGCGGACAGGAACATTCGGCGCATGGTTCTCTCCAAATCACTTCACGGCGACCGCATCATCCCAGCCGGCCCCAGGGCCGCGCAATGCCGCAAGGCCGACATGGCGGATAATTGATGACAGGGACGATTCACAGCCGCTATGGAGCACGCTTGCGGTTGACAGGGACAAGGCTCCTCGTTTATGAGCCTCCCACAGTTCAAAGGCGCGTCTTCTGGCGCGCCTTAAAATTTCGACCCGGACCGGGTCCACACCGACAGGCAAGACCATGAAGATCAAGAATTCGCTCAAGGCGCTGAAGGCGCGTCACCGCGACAACCAGTTGGTTCGCCGCAAGGGCCGCGTCTACATCATCAACAAGACCGCCCCGCGCTACAAGGCACGCCAGGGCTGAGTTTTCGGGCAGGAGGCTGTTGCCTCCCCCCATTTGATGCTTGTTGCCGCCTGCCGGCATTTTCACGCCAAATTCAGTTTGACGTTCCGTCGCCCGGGACTAGAGTCCGGCGATGCGGATTCTTTTTGCATTTGTGACATCTCTGCTTGTTTCCGGCGTCATTTATGGCCCGGCATGGGCGGACGATGCTGTCGCGCCGCCGGCCACTCAGGACGCGCCGCCCGCCGCAACGACGAAACAAGCCCGCCTCGACCAGTTGTTCAGCGATCTGAAACGCGAGCGCAACGAAAAGGCGGCCGAGCGCATCGCCGGCAACATCTGGAGCGAGTGGTCGCAATCCGGCAGCGCCTCGATCGACCTGATGATGCAGTGGTCGCAAAAAGCCGTCGAGGGCCAGAAGTTCGACGTCGCGCTCGATTTCCTCGACCAGGTGGTGACTTTGCAGCCGACTTATGCCGAAGGCTGGAACCGGCGTGCCACCGTCCATTTCATGATGAAGAACTACGGCAAGTCGATGTCCGACATCGACCAAACGCTGCAGCTCGAGCCGCGCCATTTCGGTGCGCTGTCCGGCCTGGCGCAGATCATGGCGCTGACCGGCCACAAGCAATCGGCGCTCGAGGCCTGGCAGAAGGTGCTGGCCATCTATCCGATGATGCGCAGCGCCCAGGACCAGGTCGGCACGATTTCGGAGGAACTTGCCGGTGAAGGCATTTAAGGGAATAGGCAGTAGGGATTAGGCAGTAGGTCCAGACCGCTCTGCGGAACACACATGCCTACTGCCTACTGCCTACTGCCTACTGCCTACTGCCTACTGCCTACTGCCTACTGCCTACTGCCTACTGCCTACTGCCTACTGCCTACTGCCTACCC
>NZ_RZQI01000775.1:0-2858 GCF_003998335.1 Mesorhizobium sp. M7A.F.Ca.CA.002.05.1.1
CGGCATCACGGTCAGCCCGCCAAGCGCCGCGACCCGCCGCACGGCGGCACTCCATGGCGCGGCATTGCAGTCGCCCGCCATGATGGCCGTCTCGCCGAGCGCGGAAAGCGGCTCCGTCAACTCGCCGATCTGCCAGTACTGCTCGCGTGGCCACGGCCAACTGAGGTGGATCGCCGCGACATCGACGTCGATCCCGCCGAAGTCGACGGTCGCTGTCGCCATGGCGCCGCGCCTTTCGCAACGCGCCTCGGTGCCCGCGGCAAAGGGCCTCCGCGAGAGCAACGCGACGCCGAATATGCCGTTGGGATAGGGACAGAGGATCCGGTATGGATAGGCGCTGCTGATATAGCCAAGCTCGGTCGCCCACATCGCCGATACCTCGTCGAGGGTGATCACGTCGGGATTGGTCCGGCCGATCAGCGACAGCACCTTCTTCGGCGTCGGATTGTCGTAGCGCAGGTTCATCTGCAGCAGCTTGTAGATTGCGCGGTCTTCGTTCTTGGCTTCATAGGCGGCCTCAACCGGCCACAGGCGGGAGAAGGACAGCGACCCGGAAGTGGTGGCGAAGGCCGCCACGGCAAAAAGCAGTGCCACGGCCGCCTGCAGGCGAAATGTCGTGGCCAGCAGCGGCAGCGCGCAAAGCGCCATCAGCACGGCAAGGTGGACGCGGAAATGCGAGAAGGAATCGAAGGCGGGATGCAGCGTTCCGAAAAACCCGGCCACCAGAGCGATCGAACAGGCCAGCATTGCCAGGAATGCAACCGAAATCAGCAATGTCCCGAGGCTCGCTCTCTCCATGCCGCCTGCTTATCGGCAGAAATGCGGCCCAATCAAGATGAGAAATGCCGCCGCGGTGCGTGGCATCGGCCTACTGGAACGCCGTTTCCGAAAAACTTCTGAGCTTGCGCGAATGCAACCGCTCCATCGGCATTTCCGCGAGCTTCTCCATCGCCCTGATGCCGATGGTCAGGTGCTGCGCCACCTGGCGCTTGTAGAATTCGGTCGCCATGCCGGGCAGCTTCAACTCGCCATGCAGCGGTTTGTCCGAAACGCACAGCAGCGTGCCGTAGGGAACGCGAAAGCGGAAGCCATTGGCGGCGATGGTCGCCGATTCCATGTCGAGTGCGATGGCGCGAGATTGCGACAGACGCTGTACCGGGCCACGCTGGTCGCGCAGTTCCCAGTTGCGATTGTCGATGGTGGCGACGGTGCCGGTGCGCATGATGCGCTTTAGGTCGTAGCCGGAAAGGCCGGTGACTTCGGCGACGGCTTCCTGCAACGCCACCTGGATTTCGGCCAGCGGCGGGATCGGCACCCAGACCGGAAGATCGTCGTCCAGCACATGGTCCTCGCGCACATAGGCATGCGCCAGCACATAGTCGCCCAGCGCCTGGGTGTTGCGCAGGCCGGCGCAGTGGCCGAGCATCACCCAGGCATGCGGCCTCAGCACCGCGATATGGTCGGTGATGGTCTTGGCGTTGGAGGGCCCGACGCCGATATTGACCATGGTGATGCCGCCATGTCCCGATTTCTTCAGGTGATAGGCCGGCATCTGCGGCAGGCGCGGCGGTGCAACGCCTTCGCTGGGCGCGCTTTGCCCGCTCTTGGTGATGACATTGCCCGGCTCGACGAACTCCGTGTATCCGCCGCCGCCATTGGCCATCAGGTTGCGGGCGCGGGCGACGAACTCGTCGATGTAGAACTGATAATTGGTGAACAGCACGAAGTTCTGGAACTGCTGCGGCGTGGTTGCCGTATAGTGCGACAGCCGGTGCAGCGAATAATCGATGCGCTGCGCCGTGAAGGGCGCCAGAGGCCTCGGCTCGCCAAAGGCGACTTCGAAGGTGCCGTTGGCGATCTGTCGTCGGTGCCGTCGAGATCCGGCACGTCGAACAGATCGCGGATCGGCCGCTTGATGCGCTCTGCCGTCGCGCCGTCGACATGGGTGCCTTCAAGGAAGGCGAAATGCAGCGGGATGGGTGTGGTCGATTCCGACACCGTGACCGCAACCCCATGATTGCGCATGATCAGGCGCAACTGCTCGACGAGGTAGCTTTCGAACAGGCCCGGCTGGGTGATGGTGGTGGAAAAATGCCCAGGCGTCGGCATATGGCCATAGGCCTGGCGCGAGTCGATCTGGGTGAACGAGTTGGTGGTGACACCGATCTCCGGATAAAAGGCCCGGTAGCGCTTGCCATTGTCGCCGCCTGCTGCCGCCAGCTCTGCAAAGGAGTCGCGCAGGAATTTGGTATTGCGGTCGTAAAGCGCCTGCAGTGCCTTGACTGCTTTTTCGGCGCTATCAAAGCTTTGCCGGCCAAAAGGCTCCGGCATGACGACAGATTCGATGGCTTGTGGGTAGATTCGCTTTTCCATGGCTCAATATAGAGACTTGGATCGGCACTTGGGAGGGGTGTCGCGACCGAAGGCGGCCAAAGCGCCGTTTTTCTTCAACCGCGCTGCAGGCTGACCAGGAGCACAAAGCCGACGCCGGACTTCTTCAGGGCTGGTGCGTCGATCGTCGAGCCGGCGTCAGTGCGCATCATCGGCACGGCCAGAACCGGAGCGGCCAGCACCGTCAGGATAAGCGCCGCCCGCGGCAGAAGCCGAAGGGTCTTGAGAGTGTTGGCGGCGATGCGGTTCATGGCGTTCAGCTTTTCTTTCGAGGTCTTGGTTTCTTTGGTCAGTTGCGAAGATGGGTGGGGCAGGCGAGGCGGCAGGTTCTGGAACTGGCTTCGTCCCAGGCGCGGGCCGGACGGCCCGCTTCGGCGACGAGGATGGCGAAGAACATTCCAAACAGGCTCACCAGCAGGCAGACGATGGTGAAGCGGCGAGCAAGCATTGGGTCGGTCTCCTTCAAC
>NZ_RZQI01000776.1:0-2854 GCF_003998335.1 Mesorhizobium sp. M7A.F.Ca.CA.002.05.1.1
GGCCAAGGCCGGTGCCCTTGCCGACTTCCTTGGTGGTGAAGAAAGGCTCGAAAATCTTCTTCAGCACGTCGGGCGCGATGCCGCTGCCGGTGTCCTCGACTTCGACCACGACATAGTCCGCCGGGGCGAGTTCGCGGTAGGAAAAGGCCTTGCACTCCTCGGCGGTCACATTGCGGGTGCGCACGGTGAGATCGCCGCCCGCCGGCATTGCGTCGCGCGCGTTGACCGCAAGGTTGACGACCACCTGCTCGAACTGCCCGATATCGACCTTGACCGGCCACAGGTCGCGGCCATGGTCGACCTTCAGCTTGATGTCGTTGCCGACCAGGCGGGCGAGCAGCATCCTGAGATCGGCGAGCACGTCGGTCAGGTTGAGCACTTCCGGCCGCAATGTCTGCTTGCGTGAGAAGGCCAGAAGCTGCCGCACCAGCGAAGCCGCCCGGTTGGCGTTCTGCTTGATGTTCATGATGTCGGGGAAGGAGGGGTCCGACGGACGGTGGTTGGTCAACAAAAGGTCGGACGCCATGATGATGGCGGTCAGCACATTGTTGAAATCATGCGCGATGCCGCCGGCAAGCTGGCCGACCGCCTGCATCTTCTGGCTCTGCGCCATCTGCCCTTCGAGCGCCTTCTGCTCCGTCGTCTCGACGGCGTAGACGATGGCCGACTCCTCGGCGCCCTCGCCACCGGTGCCGTCGGCGACGGCGTTGACGTAGAAGCGGATGTGCCGTTCGTCGTTGCCGGGCAAAAGCGTGTCGATCGGCTCGATGTCGGCCTGCCGCTGCTGCGCTTTCTCGAAGGCAGCCGCGAAGGCCGGCCGGTCGCGTTCGTGGATCACCGTGTCGAGCCTTACGCGACGGTCGACGGCGTCGCGATCGACGACAGACGAAAACAGCGACAGGAACGGCGCATTGGTGCGCAGGATGCGCCCATTGTGGTCGACGCCGGCGATCGCCATCGGTGTCGAGTTGAAGAAGCGGGTGAAGCGCACTTCCGAAGCCCGCAAATCGGCAGAGGCATCCTCGCCTTGCGTGCGGTTGAGCACGATCGTGCGTGTCGGCCCGTTCAATCCTTCGCGGCTGGCCGAAACACGGTGCATGAAGCGCACCGGCAGCGCTTCGCCCGTCGTGGTCGTCAGGTCGAGATCGATCACCGCGTTGCGTGTGGTGCCGGGGTCGGCCTTGACCGAGCGGACCAGCGCCATGCCGTCGCCGGCCACGATCTCCGACAGAGACACGGCGCCGGGCGTGAAGCTGGTGAGGTCGATGCCCAGCCATTCGGCGAGCGTGGCGTTGATATAGGTGACGCGGCCCTCCTGGTCGGCCGAAAAGAAGCCGGCCGGCGCGTGGTCGAGGTGATCGATCGCCTTCTGCAGGTCGAGGAAGAAGCGCTCCTGCTCGGCCCGCTCCTGCGAGATGTCGGCAAGCTGCCAGGCCAGCATCGGCAGCCGCTGGCCTGGAACGCTGAAGGCGCGGGCGCGGGCCCGGTACCAGCGGGCGCCAGGCTCGGCACCGGGCCGAATGGACTGTGCGAGCCTAAACTCGCCGTCGCCCGACTGGCCGTCGCGCAGGCCGGACGCCAGGCGATAGATCGTCACCGAGGCTTCGGGGACATCCGAGAGCAATCCCTCGACGGTCTTCAGGTCGGCAGCGGACGATGCTCCGGTCATATCCGCATAGGCGCGATTGGCGTAGACGACGCGGCCCTTGGTGTCGGTGACGAGAAGCCCCTGCGACATCGAATCGACGAAGGATTTCGACAGTTCGTCGCCTGTCGAGCGTGGCGTGACCTGCACGAAGCCGATCGCCGTCGCGAACAGGAAGCCGACGCCGATCATCGCCAGCACGCCGAGCATGCCGAGCAGGAAAGGATCGCCGAGGCGCTCGCGGAAAAGCCCGAAGACGATCGCCGCCCCCGTCAGAACGACGATGAAAATGATAAGCCGGGTGACCGCGCCGGGTCGCGTATTCTGGTCGACGATCGGTACCGGATAGAAATCGCCGCGCGCTTCCTTGGCCATGTGCCCCCTGCTCGTGAATTCCGGTGTTCCGACACCCGCCCCTAGCGGGTTGAATCACATTCTCCTAGTCCGGAAAAGGCCTGGGCGGCAAATGTCGGATAAAAATGATGTCTTCCGGGCTTCGGAGTTTTTCTAGCTGTTCACCGGCGTGAAACGCAACTTGCGGTGGCCCGCTGCAACGGTCTAGTGTCTCGTCACTTCCAAGGGCGATCAGGGGAACCCAATGCAATGGCTCGATAGCGTGGCAGGTCCCGGTTATGCCGCAGCATTGTTGTGGACGTTTGCAGCGCTTGTCCTGCTGGTCATCGTTCTCGTCATCATAAAGCTGGTGCGCAACCTGACATTCGGAACCTTCGTCGCCGGTGGCCGGAACCGCAAGACGCGACTGGCCGTCATGGATGCCACCGCCGTCGACAGCCATCGCAGGTTGGTGCTGATACGCCGTGACGATATCGAGCACCTGCTTCTGATCGGCGGCCCGACTGACGTCGTCGTCGAGCGCGATATCCGACTTTCGGCGCTACGCCGGCCGGCATTGACTGGAGACGGTGGCTTGCAGCCGGTCCCGGCCACCGCGGCCCCGGCAGCAACAAGGCCACGTCCGCCGCAACCCGCTCCGCCGCCGGCGAGACAGGCACCCGCTCCACAGCCGGTGAACACGACGCCCGCCCGCCCGCGTCCAACAGCGCCGCCGGCACCTGCAACGAAGCCGGCAACGCAAAGCTATCAGCCGACCAATGTCACGCCGTTGCCGGCCTACGGCTCCGCCAATGCCAACACCGCCCGGCACGCCCCGCCACCACCGCAGCCGGTGCAGGACAGCATCGACGACAC
>NZ_RZQI01000777.1:0-2846 GCF_003998335.1 Mesorhizobium sp. M7A.F.Ca.CA.002.05.1.1
GGCGTCGTGCTCGCCATCGATCCGGACAGCGGCTCCCAGCGTGAGCTTGCAGCCGGATTGGCATTTCCCAACGGCGCGGTCATGCTCGGCAACGGCCGTCTGGCGATCAGCGAAAGCTGGCGCCATCGTATCGTCGCCCTTGATCCGAAATTACCGCATCCGGTGGCGATCCTGGAAAATCTGCCCGCCTATCCGTCGCGCCTGTCACCCGCTTCCGATGGCGGCTTCTGGATGGCGCTGTTCGCGCCGCGCCGCCAGCTTCTCGAACTGGTGCTGCGCGAGGACGATTATCGCCGCGAGATGATGGCGACGATCGATCCCGGCGAATGGATCGGGCCGGAACTCGCCGGATCGGCGCGGCCGGACCAGCCGCTGAGCCAGGGCTCGGTCCGGCAGATGGGCGTGCTGAAGCCGTGGGCGCCATCGCGCTCCTACGGCCTCGTCGCGCGCTGCGACGACAGCGGCCGGCCCAGCGAAAGCTGGCACAGCCGCGCCGACGGCAGCATGCATGGCGTCACCTCCGTCTGTGAGCATGGCGGCAGCGTCTACGCCGCATCGCGCGGCTCCGGCACGCTGCTGCGCCTGCCCGGCACGACATCCGGTGGAGCCCGGCATGGCTGATCCCCACGCGACCGAGATCGTCCGGTTCCGCAAGGCCACCAAGGCGTTCGCCGGCAACGCGGCGGTGCGCGACGTCGATTTCACGCTGCGGCAAGGCGAGGTCCATGCGCTGCTCGGCGAGAACGGTGCGGGGAAGTCGACGTTGACCAAGGTGCTGGCCGGCCTCTATCCGCTGACGTCGGGCGAGATGCTGATTGACGGCAAACCGGTTGGCTTTTCCTCGCCCGCCGATGCCATGAAGCACGGCATCGCCATGGTGTTCCAGGAAACCAATCTCATCCCGTCGATGAATGTCGCTCAGAACATCTTCCTCGGCGAAGAGAGCTTCTTCAACCGGTTGCGCGGCATCAACATCAAGGCGCAGCAGCATCTGCAGCGGCTGAACTTCCATGTCGAGCCGACCGCGCTGGTGTCAACGCTCGGCGCCGCCAAGAAGCAGATGGTCGAGATCGCCCGCGCGGTTCACCACAAGGCCCGCATCTTCATCTTCGACGAGCCGACGGCGACGCTGACGCCGGAGGAAAAGCAGCACTTCTTCGCCCTGGTCGAGCGGCTGAAAGGCGAGGGCGCTTCCATCATCTTCATTTCACACGCGCTGGAAGAAGCGCTGTCGATCGCCGACCGCATCAGCGTGCTGCGCGACGGCGCGCTGATCGTCACCGACGATGCGCGCAATCTCACCCGCGAGAAAATCGTCCAGGCGATGGTTGGCCGGCAACTGACCGATACGCTCTATGGCGACGATGCCGCCAAACGCGTCGCGCGCCGCCCGGGCGAAAAGGTGCTGGCGCTCGAGAACGTCTCGATGGGTAAGGCGGTGCGCAGCGCCACGCTGTCGGTCTTTGCCGGCCAGGTGACCGGGCTGTTCGGCCTGGTCGGTGCCGGCCGCACCGAAATGATGAAGATCGCGGCGGGCGTTTTGAAGCGTGACTTCTTCCATGGTGGCCGCATCACGCTGCGCGGCGAGGTGGTGCACTTCCGCGTGCCACGGCAGGCCGTGCGGCGCGGCGTCGCCTATATCACCGAGGACCGCAAGCTCGACGGCCTATTCGATACGATGGACATCGCCCAGAACGTATTCCTCGGCAAGCTGGCCAAGGGCTCCAATCCGGTCTCGGTAATCGGCCTTGGCGAAGCGCGCCGGCAATCGGCCGAATGGATCGAGACGATGAAGGTCCGCACGATCGGCGCCAATGCTCGGGTGGTCGAGCTTTCCGGCGGCAATCAGCAGAAAGTGGTCATCGCCAAATCGCTAATCCAGGCGCCGTCGCTGATCATCTTCGACGAGCCGACGCGTGGCGTCGATGTCGGCGCCATCGCCGAGATCCATCAGATTATCGAGCGGCTTGCCGATGCGGGCGCGGCCGTCGTCGTTATCTCGTCCTATCTGCCTGAAATCCTCAATCTGTCGGACCGCATACTGGTGGCGCGCCAGGGCCGTATCGTCGAGGAGATGACCATCGACGAGGCCTCCGAAGAAAAGATCATGTATGCCGCCGTCCATTGAATCGCCCGGTGAGGATCGGCAGGCCACGATCGTCGAAGTCGGTCCGCGCGACGGCCTGCAGAACGAAAAGCGGCTGGTCTCGACCGGGCAGAAGCTGCGCCTGATCGGCATGCTGGCCGATTGCGGCTTCGCCCGCATCGAGGCGACGGCTTTCGTCTCGCCGAAATGGGTGCCGCAGATGGCCGATCATGATGAGGTCATGCGGCGCGCTGTGCGGCGCCCGGGGCTTATGCTGTCCGCGCTGGTGCCCAACGAGCAAGGTGCGCGGGCCGCGATCTCGGCCGGCGCGCAGGAACTCGCGGTCTTCACCAGCGCCTCCGAGACGTTTTCGAAACGAAACACCAATTGTACCATCGAGGAAGGGCTGGCTCGTTTTGTGCCAGTGATCGCGCTGGCCGCCGAGCATTCCTTGCCGGTGCGGGGCTATGTCTCCTGTGCCGTCGATTGTCCCTATGAAGGCCCGATCGAACCCGGCGCGGCCGCGAGAGTCGTCGCGCGCCTGCGCGATCTCGGCTGCGCCGAAATCGCCGTTGCCGACACGATCGGCAGGGCGACACCCGAGCGCGTGCATGCCATGGTGCTGGCAACCCTCGAAGAAGCAGAGGCTGCGCGGCTGGCCGGGCATTTCCACGACACCGGCGGCCTGGCGCTCGCCAACGTCGATACCGCCTGGGACCTCGGGCTCAGGGTGTTCGATGCCGCTGCCGGCGGGCTAGGC
>NZ_RZQI01000778.1:0-2842 GCF_003998335.1 Mesorhizobium sp. M7A.F.Ca.CA.002.05.1.1
GATAATCATCTCCATCGAGCTCGCTCTCCAGCGCCGGGCGCTGGATCTGGCCGGTGGTGACCAGCGTCAGGCCGCGCGCCTCGGCCACGGTGGCAAGCAGGCTCGCCACCGGGCCATCGAGCCGGACATCGGCCAGGACGAAGACTTTCGGCAGCTTGAGGTGCGGGCGCGACAGCATCGAGAAGAAGTCTTCGACGACGCCGACCGGATCGTCGCGGTCGACCAGCGGCGTGCCGAGCGGACCGAACGGGCTCGACCATGTGCGCATGACCGGCACGCCGAGCGGCACCACCGGCCGTTCCACCGAGAACGGCACCAGAAGGCGCAGCCGGTTGCGGTATTCGTCGCCGTCGCGGATGACCGCCAGCCGCACCTCGCGGTCCTCCAGCCGCGGCATGGCGGGCGCCAGGAAACGCGGGTTGAAGAACACGTTGGGCTCGACCGTGCGGGCGCAGAGATAATCCAGCTCCTCGACCAGGTCGAAGCCGGCCGATGCCGGATAGATGGCGAGCTTGCGCTCGGGCCGGTTGTTGGCGAGGATTTCAATGTGAGCGGGGTCGGCGTCGCGGGTCAGTCCGGCAAGGCCAGACACCATCGCGCCGGCAGTGCCGCCGCTGGTTTCCTCAAGCAACGGGATGGCAGCCATCACGCGGCTCCTTTCGGGGCTAAGAAGATGAGCATGGCGATGCCGAGCTTGCGCCACACCGTGAAGGAGAGCGCGCCGGCTTCGAAGATCATGGCAAAGGCGGTGGCCATTGCCGCGCCCCACAGGCCGAACATCGGGATGAGCACCACATTGAGGGCGATGTTGAAGGCCAGCGTCATGGCATAGACGGCAGCACAGATGTTCTGGTTGCCGCTCATCGTCAGCAGGCTTTCGCAGGGGCCGACGGCGGCCCGCGCCACGACGCCGAAGACAAGCAGGAACAGCAACGGATAGCCTGATGTGAATTCAGGGCCGAACAGCACCAGCATCGGCTCGCCGAGCGCCAGCACCAGCAGTGCCATCAAGAGCGATGGCCAGAACGTCCACGACACCGTCTCGCGGGCGAAGGCGGCAAGCCTTTGCGGGTCGCCATGGGTGAACTGCGCATAGCGCTGGGCAACGCCGGCCTTGACGGCGAAGTAGACGAAATGCACCAGCGCCAGCGTCTTCACGGTGGCGAAATAAACGGCGACGTCGTTGGGATCCATATAGGCGCCGACCATCAGCACATCGGCATTGGTGAGCAGGAAGAAGAAGCTCTCGACCAGGAAGATCGGCAGCGAGACGACGAACCATTGCGCGAAATGGACCTTTATCGGCCCCGCCGGGATCTGCCGTTCCATGCGCTGGGTGACACCGACGAGTTGTCCCAGCGTGGTGGCGTAGGTGGCGGCGATCGAGGCGAAGATGGCGGTCCTGGCATCGGGTGCGTAGCCCACGAACAGCATCAGCGCCATGAACAGCAGGATCAGCACGGGCCGCACCAGATAGGTCGGCGACAGGGCAAACAGCGCCCAGCTGTTGGCGCGTGCCAGGCCCGACAAAAGGTCGGACATGGCGATCATCGGCAGGCAGATGACGCCGAGGATGAACGGGATCACATAGTAGTTCTCGATCCAGGGTGCCGCCAGCCAGACGCCGAGCGCGCCGAGCCCGGCAATCAGCGTGGAGGCGATCAGCACGAACAGACGGCTGGCTAGCACGATGCCGCGCAGTTCGTCCATCAAGCCGCGCTCGCGATATTCGGGAATGTAGCGGATGACCGAGGTGTGGAAGCCCAGGCAGGCGAGATTGCCGACGATGACCATCGTCACCCAGACGAGGACGAAGATGCCATATTCGAACGAGCCCATCCAGCGTGCCATCAGCACCTGGCTGACGAAGGCGATGACGGCGCTAACGATGCGGACCGAGAAGGCGATGACCGACATGCGGCTCGCCTCGCCGCGCTCGTCGGCGGTGAACAGCACGGCATCGATGCGGCCAAGCAACGGCCCCATGCGCAGCGCCCAACGCTGCGGCAAGAACCGCCCGGCAGTCGTGGCCGCGGAAAAGCGCACCCCGATTTCTCTCCGTTTTCCGCTTCTTTTTCAGGCGTTAGTGTAGCGGAGACACATTAAGAAAACGTGGGTGGGGAGCCCCCTTCGCCCCGTCACTATACGGGGAGAAGGTGCCGGCAGGCGGATGAGGGGCGGCGCTGGCGGTGGGAGGGTTTGCGCTGTGCGCTTGGCAAAGAACGGAGGAAATACGAGCGCAAATGATGGCGGGTTAACATTCAAGCACTTTCCCAGAAGCGCGAAACCCGCTCTAATACGCCCGTTCTGGGGAAACCATGTCACAGCTTATAATTCACGGCCATGTGACTCTGGGGGCCCGAGACAAGTTCGTTGCGCGTTGGGTTGTATGAGGATGGGACGATGAAGGCGACCGTTCCACCCTTTGCAGAGTTCTTTGTGCCGGTCTTGCGGGCATTGGACGCGCTCGGCGGCTCCGCTTCGATCGAAGAGATCGACGACAAGACGGCAGTACTGATGAACATTTCCGATGCGGCGCGGGCGGTGCTGGTTGGTGATGGTCCAAGGGCAAAGTTCGATTATCGCTGCGCCTGGGCACGAAGCTGGCTGAAGAATGCAGGCCTCACGAACAATAGCGAGCGCGGCGTGTGGGCGCTCACGGCGGAAGGCCGGGCATCGCTGTCACTTGCTCCGGAAGAAATCGTACGGCTTGTCAGGCGAGCCGACGCGGCACTACGCAAAGCGAAAACTGTCGTTGCCCCCGAGCGCGTGGAGGCCGAAGCGGAAGCAGCTGATATCGCCTTGAAGGACTGGCGGGAGCAACTGCTCGACATACTTCTGG
>NZ_RZQI01000779.1:0-2837 GCF_003998335.1 Mesorhizobium sp. M7A.F.Ca.CA.002.05.1.1
CATCTCCACTTTGACAATAAATCGGAACGCTGAACGTCGGCAGCGCTAGGTCAAATTCTTTGCACAGAATTTCCGCCATGGTGGTGCGGTGAAGGTGGGCCGCAGCGCGTAGGAGCGCCTGGCTGACGCCGTACTCGATCGCAAGAGGTAACTGCTTGTGGTCGTAGTCCTCTAAAACCGTCGCACAGGCATCAAGGTAACGAGACGCATCGACATCCAACAGTCGCGGCACCACAACCCGCGACGTCAATTCCGAAATTTGGACAGAATCAAACAAAGGATCCCGCCCGCCAGCACCAGAGTACTGCACGCCCATCATGTCACCCCAAACGACGCTGTCGTCCGCTAGTACAAGTCCGACGCTGAGCGACGACGCCGGAACGCGAATGGACGTAAATCCAGGCGTCACCGGTTCGCCAAGATAAATAAAGCCGTCCTGGATCGCTCCGGACCTAATGGCAGACTGATCGTCATAAAAGAACGCGCCGTTGCCAGATGCGAGTAGGACGTCTTTGATCTGCACTTCGTTCGCTCGAATGTTCCAATTACACTAATGAAGGGGTATGCTGACATGCGTTGCATCGATTATGGGCCACTTGTCGCCGGACCCGCCAATATAAAGTCGGGGACGGTCCCATCGCGTTTTGAGATGGCCCATGCCTGAAAGGCGGATCAGTCGCCTTGACGCTGCCATTGACGTGCCCGCAAGGTGCTGGTTGGCAATTGCGAGAACAGTAGCCCCGCACAGAGTTCCCCCACGATGGCGTCCAAAGCGCGCCACAACAATGCCGATTACCGAACGATATATTCGTTCGCCATCGCAGGCACCTCAACTGGCATTACTTCTCGACGATCGGAAGGTCGATGAAGCAGCCCCCGGGACCGCGATAAAACTTCAGCAATGGCGGCTCGCCGTCCGCGGGCACATTGGCGAACGAAGTCTTGTCACTTCCGGCGAGGACTACCCTCAAGCGATAACCTACCGAAAGGCGGGCGGAAATCGGGTGCAACGTGAACGTCAAGGTGGCAATTTCGCCCGGCGTAAGAGGCTCGGCGTCGCGTTCAAGAAAGCTGTGCTGTGGACCAAGAACGTCGAACGGAGAGTTGGTCCACACCTTCCGGTGCAGGACCCGCAGCTGCCCTTCCGTCAGATACCGGGATACCCCATCTGGTTGCACGGCCTCAAGGTAAACAAAGAAATTGCCATCTTCGCGCGTAGAGCTGATATTGAGCTCAACAAATGGATGCCCGGTGATTTCGAGGTCATTTGCCAATGGTTCGCTGGTATAGGTAAGCCGAGCCTCGTCGAACTGACGCCGATCTCCATAATCTACTTTACCCCCACTGCCGCCGTTGGTGTCCCACCGGTTTGTTAGAACGTCGCCAAGATCTCGGTCGACCTGCAGGAAGTCAAAACCTGCGGCGTCGGGCGATGAGTCCAGCCGCGAACCACTGGACATGTACCACCGTCTGCGCCTGGCTTCGGGCGGCCAGGACGTGGTCGATTTCCAAGCACCCTCGCCCACCGTGTAGTAGTGAACTACCTTACCTCCCACGCGCGCGGCTTCGCCGTTGAAACAAGCTTCAGCGAACCGGATATCATTGGCCTGCTGGGTCGCAAACGTTGGTAGGATTTCCTCATCGGCGGGCCGAAGCGGATCATAAGGTATCGCTCCACCGTGGTTCCAGGGACCGATTATCACGTTCATCGGATTTGATTGCAACAAGAAGCGGCGCACGGCCCCTTGCGCGGAGCCAGAATCAAACCAGCTCGCCCAATTCTGGGTAGGAATGCCGGACTTAGATATCCGCTCCGCCGCCATCTCTGGCGTCCAGTCAAGTATGGTTGCTCCGTCCCATAATGTCGGACGTTCGTCTTTGAAAGTGAGCTCATGAGCTTTCACCCAATCAGTGGGCGCCCGCTCATGGTCGCGTAGGGCGGCGACAAGGTCAGCCTCCCCTCCGGGTCCCACGGGTCGTACGCCCAGTTGAGACGGGCTTCCATCATCCCGGATCGACTCATTGCGGTCGAGGCTTTTTACGCCACTGTCCCAAAGATCCATCACTTGGTTAGGAACTCCGCCGGGAAAGGAAAGATCTTCATAAACACTATAATCGGCGAAGCGCGGCACGATCCCCTTCACTGCGGGGTGGTTTTGCTCAGCCATCCAGTCTGCGGAGTTGGCAGTGTATGACACGCCATAGCCAACCACCTGGCCAGTAGACCATGGCTGCGCGACTATCCAGTCGAGCACTTCGCTGTTGTCCAAGATCTCAGAGCGAGAGCGGTAGCCGGGCCATACCCCGAAAGACGCACCCGTGCCCCGAACATCTCCAACAACCACGGCGTAACCGTGCTGGACGAACATTTCAGCGTAGCAATTAGACAAGCTGCCCTTCTTCCCGCGCCAATAGCGTGTCATTACTAAAATGGTATTGCGCTTGGTTTCGGTGCTGTCACCCATTGGACGCACGACATCCAACGCCAGCCTGACGCCGTCGCGCATTCTCACATACGACGATTCCACGGGTCCCAGTTTGTAGTGCCCCGCTATTTCGCCACGAAGTTCTAAGCGGAACATCGAATCTAGCTGGGAACGAGAGAGGCTCATTGCGTTTTCCTGAATTCTAGATGGTGTTATAAAGTCCAAATAACCAACCTTAGGGGCCGGCTTGATGGGCTACCCGGTCGGGCAGATCGACCCCGTGAACAGCGCGCAATTTCGTTGCTGTGGCCCCAATCAGCGCCGTCCAGCAGTGAGGTTCGCCCCGATGACAGCAAGCGCCAGCATTGCTTCATTCGTTGTCATTGCGCGAAGGCTGCGGGCGGATAAATC
>NZ_RZQI01000780.1:0-2837 GCF_003998335.1 Mesorhizobium sp. M7A.F.Ca.CA.002.05.1.1
CTTGATGTCGGCGGCCACCTTGTTGTCGGCAAGGCTGGCTTGCCCGTCGGCGGTCAGCGCACCCGAGGTCAACTTCAATCCGCCTATGTTGATGCTGCCGTTGGGGTCGCGCTTCAGTGTGGCGCTGATCTCAGCGCGTTCGCCAAGCATGCCGCGCGCCGCCGCCGGCAAGGCCGACGATGGGGCATCCGCCTTCAGATTGAGGTCTATGGCACCGTCTCGCAGCGATACCTGGCCGGCGACCTGGCTGTTCAGCGCATCGCTCTTGAGCGAGCCGCTGTCGATGGCAAACAGGTCGGCCGTCAGGCGGCCGCTGACGGCTGCCGTGACCTTGCCGGCGATCAGCGGCGCGATCACCGGATTGTCGAGACCGACCTTGTCCACCGACACCGTGCCGGAAACCGGCCCTGCACGGTTCTTGAGATCGAACGCATCCGAATGCAACGCCAGGGCAAGCCCGTCTACCCTCGCCGGACTGGTGACGATCGAGGGCAGGATCGCGGAGACATCCAGGCGGGCCCGCGTGCTCTCGCCCGCCACCTTTGCCGACAAGGACTGGATCTCGATCTTGACCGGGCTCTCGGCGCTGCCGACAGTCAGCGGCAGGCTGGGGCCGGATGAGATGAGATCGAGCGCAAAATCGCTGGCGCCGTTCGGGTTGAGGGTGCCGGTTGCCTTGCCGGAAACCTTGTCGCCGGTCAGCGTCGCCTGATCGAGCACCACGCCGCCGGCAATCGTGTAGCTGCCGGCCGCATCGACGGCGAGCGGTCCGAGCCCGGCCTGCCGGGTCTGGCTGGTTTCGATACCGGCCAGTTGCGCATTGAAGCGGACGTCGGGAGCGGCCGGCGGTCCCGTCAAACCAGCCGTGCCGCTGAGCGTGCCCACAGCATCGAGGCCGGGCGAAAATCCATTGGCGAGCGCCGCGGGCAGTGCCGAAAATTGCGCCGCGAGATCGAGCGTCTGGCCAGCTGTCCCGGACAAGGTCACCGAGCCGCCGCCGACGTCGAGCGCCAGCCTTTCGATGCTGGTCGTGCCGTTGGCGATGCTTAGTGTCGATGCCTGGGCGATTGCCGCCTTGATGCCACGAACCGTCGCCTCGCCCGAGGCAATCTCGATGCTCGTCGTGCCGTCGGCGATCTTCACCCGGCCGGCAGCGGTCGCCGGAATGCCCGCTATGGTGGCGCCGCCGGTAAAATTGGTCCAGTCGCCATCACGCTTCAGGTCGACGCCGATGCCGCCGATTTCCGTGGTCCCGGAGGTGACGCTGTCGGCCTTGATCGTACCTGATATCGCAGGCGCCTTGAGATAATTGGCGATCAGTGCATTGACTGTGATGGCCTTGGCCATCACCTCGCCGCGCGCGATCGATGTGCTCTTCGCATCGATCGCAACGGAGGGCGCGTCGCCATCCCCCGCGAAGCGGATGGTTCCGTCGATGTCTCCCGTTATCGCCTGGCCGGCAAGTGCGGCCAGCTGGTCGATGGCAGGTGCATCGAGCGTCAGCGTGCCGAGCGGCATGAATTTGTCGTCGAGCGCGAGATCACCCGAGACCTTGTTGTCGCCGAGCGAGACCAGAAAACCATTGATCGAACGCTTGCCTTCGCTCGTCACCAGCGCTGCTTTGATGTCGAGCGGCTGGTCGTCGACGGAGCCGGTCAGCGAGACATTGGCGGCGGGACTGGTGATATCGGCCTTGCCGCTAGCCGTCAGCTTGATGCTCTTCACCGTGCGGCCCGATGCCGTCAGGCTGTCGCTATCGGCGGTAACCGTGAAATCCGGCGCCGTCATGGCGCCGCTTGCCGACAGCGCGAAATCGACGCCACCGGCAACCGGCACGCCGACTGTCGGCGACAGCACCGAGACGTCGCCCAGTTTGCCCTTGATGTCGGCCTGGATGTCGGTGCCTTGCATGCTGGCCGTGCCGGCGGCGCTGAGCGTGCCGGAGGTGAATTCGATCGAATTGGCGGCGAAGGATCCCTGCGGATCGCGGGCCGCGCTGGCCGAGAATTTCACCCTAGCGCCGAGCACCGAGGCGATCTGCGGCGGAAAGGCCGTGGCCACGGCATCCGCGTTCATCTTGAGCTGCATCGACAGGTCGGCAAGCGCCACCGTCGCGGTCAGCGAAGCGTTGAGCGCGTCGGAACGCAGCGTGCCCTGGTCGATGGCAATGGCGTCCTTGCTGACCGACCCGGCCAGATCGACATCGATCTTGCCGGTGATCAGCGGCGCCAGCGTCGCCACGTCGGTGTTGAGGCCGCCCGCCTCCAGCTTGACGGTGACCGGCCCGGCGCGGTTCTGGATATCAAAACCGTCGGAATGGATCTGGGCCGCCAGGTCGTCCAGCCGCGTGCCGCCGGCGACGATGGAGACGAAGGAGGCGCCGACGTCGATGATCGGCGCCTTGCCGTCGCCGAAGGCCCGGGCGGTGGCATTGCTGATCGCCAGCGTGATCGGCTGCGCCTTGCTGCCGACGCTGATCACCACGGGCGGCCCCTTGGCGGCGAGTTCGACCGAGAGGTCGCTGGCGCCGGCAGGATCGACAATGCCGGTCGCGGTGCCGTGCACCGCATCGCTGTCGATGTTGGCGCGGTCGACACTGACGCCACCGGCCGATGTGGCGGTGCCGGCAATGTCGAAACTGGTCTTGCCGGCAAACAGCGGCTTGAGATTCTCAGGCAGGAAGCGAGCGAAATCGCCGTCGCCCTTGGCCTCGATATGATTGCCCTTGTCGGTCAGTTGGTGGCGACCCGTCAGCTGGGTGACGATCTTGCCGTCGACCGAGAACGTGCCGATGCCGTTCCAGTTGGCGAGCGGCCCGGTGCCCGAGACATCTATGT
>NZ_RZQI01000077.1:0-12122 GCF_003998335.1 Mesorhizobium sp. M7A.F.Ca.CA.002.05.1.1
GCACCAAGGCGTCGGCGTCATTGGCCGAAATGGCGATGGCGTTGACCTTCTGCGCGATCAGCGAATTGACCACTTCGATCTGCGCTTCGGCGGTCGCCTTGGTCGGGCCGGTGTAGATGATGTCGACATCGCCGAGTTCCTTGGCCGCCTCTTCGGCGCCCTTGTTGGCGGCATCGAAGAAGCCGTTGCCGAGCGATTTCACCACCAGTGCGATCTTGACGTTTTCGGCATAGGCGGCATTCACGAACATGGCGGCTGAGAATGCAGCCGTCACCATCAATTTCTTCAAGAAGCTCATCGAATTTCCTCCCTTGAGCGTTGCATTCCATCGTCGCTGCGAGCGCGAGTTGGCCTCAGGCCTGCAGTGAAGATTCTTCCTTGTTGGTCGCGGATGTGCGGGCGACGATCAGCGTCACCCCCGCGGTCTCCAGCATCTTGGCTTCGCGATCCTCGATGCCGTCATCGGTGATGACGGTGGCGATGCGCGACAGGCCGCACAGGATCAGGCTGGAGCGTTTGCGGAATTTCGAGGAATCGACCAGCACCACCAACTCGTCGGCTTGGTCGATCAGTTTCTGCTCCGCCTGGATCAAAAGCGGATCGCCCTCCATCAGGCCGAGCGGCCCCAGACCCTGCGCGCCCATGAACATGCGGCGCGCATAGAAATTGCGCGTCACGTCATTGTCGAAGGGCGACAGGATGATGTTCTGCTCGCGATAAATGGTGCCGCCCGACAGCATCACCGTGTTCTTGGAGTGCTTGAGCAGGTGCTCGGCGATCGGGAACGAATTGGTGAAGATCGGCATGCGGCGGCCGGTCAGGAAATGCACCATCTGAAAGGTGGTGGTGCCGCCATTGATGATGATCGGTTCGCCGTCCTTGCACAGTTCCACGGCTTCGCGTGCAATCGCCCGCTTCTGCGAGGCGTTGATCGTTTCGTTGACGGAAAAGGGCCGGCCGGCCAGCCCGATGAACTGCGGCGGCGAGATTGCCTCGGCGCCGCCGCGCACACGGCGCAGCCGCTTCTGGACGTGGAGGGCCGCGATATCGCGCCGGATCGTCGCCTCGGACGACTCCGTCAGGTCGACCATCTCCTGCACCGTCACCACAGGCTTTTCCTGGACAGCGGACAGAATGATCCTGTGGCGCTCTTTTTCGTGCATGGTTCCTCCCTGCCTGAGCATCTAGGCACCCAAAACGCGCAGTGTCAATCATTTCCGATCATATAATTTCATTGTGCAGTGCAATATGATCGATATTGATCGTTTGTGATTGACAAGCCGGCTGCTTCCGTGGAAATTCGGGGCCAAATGGCCGCGCCTTTTGCGTGCCTTCGGGAGGATTTCTTATGCTCGACAAGCGCACCGGCGCGCGCCTCGCCAATCTGTGGGACGAGGCCAAGGCTCACGCTATGAGCGGGCCGGAACTTCTGGTCTACCGCTCGAACACACTTGGTTCCGACAAGCGCGTCACCAACTATGGCGGCGGCAACACGTCGTCGAAGATCTGGGAGAGAGACCCGCTCACCGGCGAGGATGTCGAAGTGCTGTGGGTCAAGGGATCGGGCGGCGACAGCGCCTCGATCAAGCTGGACGGCTTTGCTACGCTCTACATGGACAAGCTGCGCGCGCTCAAAGGTCTCTATCGCGGCGTCGAGCACGAAGATGAAATGGTCGGCTTCCTGCCGCACTGCACCTTCAACCTCAATCCACGCGCGGCCTCTATCGACACGCCGTTGCACGCCTACGTGCCGAAGCCTTTTGTCGACCACATGCATCCCGATGCCATCATCGCCATTGCCGCCGCGAAGGATTCGAAGGCGCTGACCAAAGAAATCTTCGGCGACGCCATCGGCTGGTTGCCGTGGAAGCGTCCCGGGTTCGAGCTTGGCCTGTGGCTGGAGAAATTCTGCCTCGAACACCCCGATGCCAAGGGTGTCATCCTGGAAAGCCACGGCCTGTTCACCTGGGGCGACACCCCCAGGGAATGCTACGAGACGACGATCTCGGTGATCAACCAGGCGATCGAATGGTTCGAGCGCCGCTCCGAAGGTGTCGCTATCTTCGGCGGTGAAGTGGTCAAGGCACTCGACGCCACCGAGCGCCGTGCCATCGCGGCCAAACTGATGCCGAGGATTCGGGGCCTGATCTCGGAGAAGAGCCACAAAACAGGCCATTTCGACGATTCCGCCGCCGTGCTCGAATTCGTCAATTCCAGGGATCTGCGCCCGCTGGCGGCACTCGGCACCTCGTGCCCCGACCATTTCCTGCGCACCAAGATCCGCCCGCTGGTCATCGAATTCGATCCGGCCAAGCCCGATGTCGATGCGGTGATTGCGCGGCTTGCCGACGACATCGCAGCCTATCGCGTCGGCTACCAGGCCTACTACGACAGCTGCAAGCATCCGGACTCGCCCGCCATCCGCGATCCCAATGCCGTCGTCTACCTGATGCCCGGCGTCGGCATGTTCACCTTCGCCGGCGACAAGGCGACGGCGCGCATTTCGGGAGAATTCTATGTCAACGCCATCAACGTCATGCGCGGCGCCTCCACCGTCTCGTCCTATGTCGGGCTGCCTGCACAGGAAGCCTTCGACATCGAGTACTGGCTGCTCGAGGATCTGAAGCTGCAGCGCATGCCGAAGCCGAAGTCGCTTGCCGGCCAGATCGCCCTGGTCACGGGTGGCGCCGGCGGCATCGGCCGCGCCACGGCCAACCGGCTGCTGCGCGAAGGCGCCTGCGTGGTGCTGGCCGACATCGACGAGACAGCGCTGGCCAGCGCCAATGACGAACTGGCCAAGGTCTATGGCAAGGATTTCGTCCGCCCGGTGCTGATCAACGTCACCTCGGAGGACCAGGTTATCTCCGGCTTTGCCGAGACAGCGGTCGAGTTCGGCGGCATCGACATTCTGGTGTCGAATGCTGGCCTCGCCTCCTCGGCGCCGATCGAGGAGACGACGCTGGCGCTGTGGAACAAGAACATGGACATCCTGTCGACCGGCTATTTCCTGGTCTCGCGGGAAGCGTTCCGGCTGTTCCGCGCGCAGATGATTGGTGGCAACGTCGTCTTCGTCGCCTCCAAGAACGGCCTTGCCGCATCACCCAACGCCGCCGCCTATTGCACCGCCAAGGCCGCCGAGATCCATCTCGCCCGCTGCTTGGCGCTTGAGGGCGCGGAGGCGCAGATCAGGGTCAATGTCGTCAACCCGGACGCGGTGCTGCGCGGCTCGAAGATCTGGACCGGCGAGTGGAAGGAACAGCGCGCCGCCGCCTACAAGATGTCGACCGACGATCTGGAGGAGCACTATCGCTCGCGTTCGATGCTGAAGCGCTCGGTCTTCCCGGAAGACATCGCCGAAGCGATCTATTTCCTGGCGTCCGACATGTCGGCCAAGTCGACCGGCAACATCATCAATGTCGACGCGGGCAACGCCCAGAGCTTTACGCGCTAGCCGCTTCGCCCTTCTCCCCATCACTATACGGGGAGAAGGTGTCGGCAGGCGGATGAGGGGCAGCGCTGCCCGCATATATTTTGGGAGGAACCAGCACTTGTCCGAATCCATCATCTCCGCCGACCTCGTCGACAAGGACAACGCCGCGCGCAAGCCCAACCTCGAGCGCGACTACGCCTCGCTCGGCGAGCGGCTCGACCGTCGCGGCATCGCCATCGACGCTATCAGAGACAAGGTCGAGAAATTCGCGGTGGCGATCCCGTCCTGGGGTGTCGGCACCGGCGGCACGCGCTTTGCCCGCTTTCCCGGCGCCGGCGAGCCGCGCGATATCTTCGACAAGATCGAGGACTGCGCCGTCATCCAGCAATTGACGCAAGCGACGCCGACCGTCTCCCTGCACATTCCGTGGGACAAGGCCGACCCGAACCGGCTGAAGCAGGCGGCTTCGCGCTTTGGCCTCGGCTTCGACGCCATGAACTCCAACACTTTTTCCGACGCGAAGGACCAGGCGCTTTCCTACAAATTCGGCTCGCTGTCGCATGCCGATGCCGGCACGCGCCGGCAAGCGGTCGAGCACAATCTCGAATGTATCGAGATCGGCAAGACGCTCGGCTCCAAGGCCCTGACGGTGTGGATCGGCGACGGTTCGAACTTCCCGGGCCAGGTCAATTTCGCCAAGGCGTTCGAGCGCTATCTCGACGCCATGAAAGAGGTTTACGCCGGACTGCCCGCCGGCTGGAAGCTGTTCAGCGAGCACAAGATGTACGAGCCGGCCTTCTATTCCACCGTCGTGCAGGACTGGGGCACCAACTACATGATCGCCAGGGAATTGGGCGACAAGGCGTTCTGTCTCGTCGACCTCGGCCACCATGCCCCCAACGTCAACATCGAGATGATCGTCTCGCGGCTGATCCAATTCAAGAAGCTCGGCGGCTTCCATTTCAACGATTCGAAGTATGGCGACGATGATCTCGATGCCGGTTCGATCGACCCCTACCGGCTGTTCCTCGTCTTCAACGAACTGGTCGATGCCGAACTGTCCGGCACCGAGGGTTTCGATCCGGCGCACATGCTCGACCAGAGTCACAACGTCACCGATCCGATCGAAAGCCTGATGCTGTCGGCGGTCGAGGTGCAGCGCGCCTATGCGCAGGCGCTGCTCGTCGATCGCAAGGCGCTGGAAGGTTTTCAGGACAGTAATGATGCGCTGATGGCGACGCAGACGCTGAAAGCCGCCTACCGCACCGATGTCGAGCCGATCCTCGCCATGGCGCGGCTGAAGACTGGTGGCGCCATTGATCCGGTCGCGGCCTATAGGGCGGCGGGTTACCGCGCCAAGGTCGCTGCGGAACGGCCGGCGGTTGTGGGTGGCTCTGGCGGCATTGTCTGAGGCCGAGCCGGCCCCCTCATCCGGCCGTTTTGCGGCCACCGACCCTCCGGGCGTTCGTTGTTCGAAAAGCCAAGCAGTTGGCTTTTGGCCCGCTGCGCGGACCACGCCTCACCCCCGCTGGGGAGAAGAGACTGACGTCAGCGCTGACAACCTCCTCTCCCCTCGGGGAGAGGTCGGATTGCCTCGAATTGCGCTTCGCAATTCAGTTGGCAATCCGGGTGAGGGGGCTCTTCTCACGCTCCCTTAATTGTTAGTGGACTCGATCAGTCCAACACGGTCTTCTAGGCGTCCCCCCGCCCGGAGAACCGCCATGCCTCTCAACCGTCGGACACTGATCGCCGCCAGTCTTTCCATCACCTTCGCCCTCGCGCCGTTGACGGGCGTCTTCGCCGCATCGCCTGCGCCGGCCAAGGGCGAGCACGGCATGGTGGTGACGGCCCAGCATCTGGCGTCCGAAGTCGGTATCGAGGTGCTGAAAAAGGGCGGCAATGCTGTCGATGCGGCGGTTGCCGTCGGCTATGCGCTCGCGGTCGTCTACCCCAATGCCGGCAATATCGGCGGCGGCGGCTTCATGCCCATCCGCTTCAAGGACGGCAAATCGACCTTTCTCGATTTCCGCGAGCGGGCGCCGCTGGCGGCGACAAAAACCATGTATCTCGACAAGGACGGCAACCCGGTGAAGGGGGCCAGTCTCGACGGCTATCTTGCGGTCGGCGTGCCGGGTTCGGTGGCCGGTCTGGAGATGGCCCGCGAAAAATACGGCAAATTGTCCCGCCAGGATTTGATGGCGCCGGCAATCGGCTATGCCAGGGACGGCTTCATCCTCAACCAGGGCGACGCCGCCTCGTTTGCCGGCAGCGCCGACAGGCTGGCGAAGGACCCCGCGGCCGCCGCCATATTCCTGAAACCCGACGGCAAGCCCTATGGCATCGGCGAGCGGCTGGTCCAGCCCGACCTCGCGGCGTCGCTCGCCGCCATTTCCGAAGAGGGTGCGGATGCCTTTTACAAAGGCGCCATCGCCGATGCCATCGTCAAGGCGAGCGGCGCCAAGGGCGGCATTCTCGCCAAGCCCGACTTCGAGCAATATGCGGTGCGCGAACTCAAGCCCGTGACCTGCACCTATCGCGGCTACGAGATCACCTCCTCGCCGCCGCCCAGCTCCGGCGGCGTCATCATCTGCGAAATCCTCAACGTTCTGGAGGGCTATCCCTTATCCTATCTCGGTGCCGGAT
This sequence comes from Mesorhizobium sp. M7A.F.Ca.CA.002.05.1.1, assembly GCF_003998335.1. Classification (NCBI taxonomy): domain Bacteria; kingdom Pseudomonadati; phylum Pseudomonadota; class Alphaproteobacteria; order Hyphomicrobiales; family Phyllobacteriaceae; genus Mesorhizobium; species Mesorhizobium sp. M7A.F.Ca.CA.002.05.1.1. Next base: position 6,074 of record NZ_RZQI01000077.1, read on the forward strand.
CGGCCGAGTCCATCCATGTCATGGTCGAAGCGATGCGCTATGCCTATGTTGACCGCAATTCCGCGCTCGGCGATCCCGATTTCGTCGACAATCCGGTCTCGAAATTGCTTGATAAGGCCTATGCCAAGGATATCCGCGACAAGATCGACCCGTTCCGGGCCGGCGTGTCGCAGGATCTGATGCCGAAGGGCTTTGGCGAGAGCAAGGAGACGACGCATTATTCGATCATCGACGATGAAGGCAATGCGGTCGCGGTCACCTACACGCTGAATGGCTCCTTCGGAGCCGGCGTCGTCGCCGACGGCACCGGCATCCTGCTCAACAACGAAATGGACGATTTCACCCAGAAACCCGGCGTGCCCAATCTCTACGGCCTTGTCCAGGGCGAGGCCAACGCCATCCAGCCGAAGAAGACGCCGCTGTCGTCGATGAGCCCGACCGTGGTCGCCAAGGACGGCAAACCGTTCATGGTCATCGGCAGCCCGGGTGGCTCGCGCATCATCACGATCACGCTGGAAGCGATCGTCAATGTCATCGACCACGGCATGAACATCCAGGAGGCGATCGACGCGCCTCGCATCCACCATCAATGGCTGCCCGACAAGGTTTATGTCGAGCCGTTCGGCCTGTCGCCGGACACAGAAAAGCTGCTGGCCGGCATGGGATATCACCTCGATCTCGCTGACCAGACCTGGGGGCAGGCGGCCGGCATCCTGGTCGGCGGCAAGAGCCTGGCGGAAATCGAGAAGGGCGGCGGCGCGCGCTACAACGGCGCCATCGACAGCCGCGCGGCCTCTGGCGAGGCGCTCGGATACTGACAGCTCGGAGGAAAAACCTGGTGCAGCGTGGCGATTCGGGTTGATCGCCCGCTGCTCAAGTGGATCGGCTCACACCGATTTGGCCGTCACAAGACCAGCGTGAGAGTGGACGCAACCAGCATCAAGGCGGCAATGCCGACGAACAGCGCATAGATACGCGGCCGGTCGAGCAGCAGCGCGTTTCCGGATATCCAGGCGGACGTGGCGCCGCCAAGCGCGAAGAGGAAGCCGTTGCGGTGCCCGAAGACCATCGATGCGGCCATCAGCCCGCCAATGATCAGCGCACCGAACACGATGATCACGGCAACGGCATATCTCTCGAAATCATTGCCGCTACCCATGCTCGGGCCGATTGCGTTCAACGTCGGCAGGTCGTCCGGATCGAAAGGGTTCGTCGACCCGTATTCGTCTTGACCGGCAGGCTCTCGCATCATTCATTCTCCGTATAGCGGCAACAAACCATCAAGCCTTGCCGAGCGCAACCCGATCGCACTCCCTTCAATGCGTTTGGTACGGTCTTCTACACCTTCTGGCGACGACCGCCGCCGGTTTTTTGATTCGTTGCCTTTTTCAGGCAATCCAATCCAGAGCGCGCCGCCCGGAGGCGGTCGTGGGACCATCCATCCTGGAATGCATTCGTGGAGGAAAAATGATGCGGGACGTGGATTGCGCTTCGCGGGCAGCGATTTTCGGCGAGCGGGACGTCGCACGCCCACCGTGACGGTGCGAATCGTCTTGCCGCCATCCGGACGGAGGACAGGGCCGCGTCGAATCGCGGCTCTGGACGCGCGTCATCACAGGTTCATGCGGCGCGCTTCAGATCCCGCATGCCAGATCACTGCCAGCCGAGGCAGCCGAGCGGCATGCATCAGAACTTCATGCTGAGGCTGCCCTTGATGACGCGGCCTTCGCCATAGATGCAGCTGAGGTCGGCATTGCTGCCGGCCTCATAGCAGGTCGAATAGTAGGTCTTGTCGAACAGGTTGGAGACATTGAGCGCTGCCTGCCAGCCATTCTTCTTGTAGCGCAGTGCCGCGTCGACCAGCGTGTGGCCGGGCACGTTAACCGTGTTCGTACTGTCACCGAAGCTGGCGCCGATATAGCGCACGCCGGCGCCGACACTCAGGCCCTCGAGCACGCCGCTGCCAACCTCATAGTTGGCCCACAGCGATGCCTGGTGTTCCGGCACCCTGGCCGGGCGGTTACCGACGACGGCGGCGGCATCGCTGGTTATCTCCGCGTCGAGATAGGTGTAGGCCGCCGTCATGCTGAGGCCGGAAGCCAGATCTGCGTTGGCCTCGATCTCCAGGCCGCGATGGCGGACTTCTCCGGTCTGGACCTGGTAGACGGGATTGGCTGCTGCCGTCGGCACATTGGTCTTGCGCAGGTCGAACAGCGAAGCGGTGATGAAGCCGGGGAAGAAGGTCGGCTCGTATTTCAAGCCGACTTCATACTGCTTGCCCAACGACGGCAGCAGCGCGTCTCCGGACTGGGTCGGGCCGATATTGGTGGTGAAGGATTCGGCATAGCTGGCGTAGGGCGTCAGGCCGTTGTCGAAGAGATAGCCGATGCCGATATTGCCGGTGAAGGCATGGTCCTTCTGATCGTAGCTGCCTGCACCGTCGAGTCGGTTGAAATTGGTGTGGTCGATCCAGGCCTGCCGGCCGCCGATTGTCAGGACCCAGTGGTCGGCGATCTTGGACTGGTTTTGTGCATAGAGGCCGACCTGGCCGATCGTCTCCACGCGATCCGTAATGATGAGGCTCGGCGGCGTGACAGGGATCGAGTAGTCCGGGTTCTGGGTGTCCAGCGGCGGACCCGCCCCGTAGCCGTTGCGCCCGTCGACCGATTGTCTGCTGTAATCCAGACCGAACAGCAGCTTGTTTTCGACCACGCCGAAGTCAGCCTTGTACTCGGCCTGGTTGTCGACGTTGAACAGCCTTGCCGTCTCATCCACGGTGAACAGCGTGCGCTGCACCGTATGTTCGTCTGCGCCGATGTATGGGCCGCCAAGCCACTCGCCAAAATAGAGCTGCCGGTAGTCGGTTTCCTGCTGCGAGTAGCGCAGGTTTTGCCGCACCGTCCAATGGTCGTCGAACTCATGGCTGAACTGGTAGCCGATCGAACCATGGTTGGCATCGAAGCGGTCGAAGTCAGGCGAGCCGGTGAAGAAATTGCGCGGCAGATTGCCATACTGCGCCGGCAGAAACTGATTCGTCGTCAGCCTGTCCCACTGGTAGTTGGCCAGGACGGTCAGCGAGGTCTGCGCATCCGGCTGCCACTTGAGCGCCGGCGCGACGAAGATGCGGTCGTTGCGGGAATAGTCGGTTTCGAGCGCGCCGTTGCGAACCAGGCCGGTCAGCCGGTAGGACCACACGCCGGCATCGTCGATCGGGCCGCCTATATCCAGCCCGGCCTCGACGGTGTTGAAGCTGCCATAGCTGAGGAAGCCGTCATAGATCGGCTTGTCAGTCGGCCGCTTGGTGACGGCATTGACCATGCCGCCAGCCTCGTTCTCGCCGTAGAGCACCGAGGATGGCCCCTTCAAGACTTCGATTCGCTCCAGCCCGTAGGGCTCGATCTTGAAGCCTGAGAAATCGATCACTTTCTGCGGCAGCCCGTCGCGATAGATCGCCGACGTGCAGAGGTCGAACCCACGAATCAGGCATTGGTCGAAGCGATCGTCGACGCCCCATGGCGAGATGGTGACGCCGGCGAGATAGGACAAGGCGTCCTCAAGCTGCCCCGGCTGGCGATCGTCGAGCTGCTTGCGGGTCACCACCGAAATCGAGCGCGGAATTTCCTTCAGCGGCGTGTCGGTTTTCGAGCCGGTGGTGGTGTTTTTGGCGATGTAGCCGTCATCCGGTCCGACCGGGCTGTCGCTCTGTCCCTCGACATTGATCGGGTTGAGCTCGGTCGCGGCTTCCTGCGCAAGGACCTGGGTGCAAAGCAGGGTCGAAAGCGATGCGACCACGAGGCTCCGGGTCCGGCTTCGCCGCCGCGCCGCACGATATGCACTCAACCCCATCTTGATACCCTCACTGCCCGCAATGCGCGCAGGACCGGTCCGCCTTGCGCCAATTTAAATTTGTTGACTCGGTTAGTCATCTTCAATGTTGACTATGGAAGTCATGTTTCATAGTCAACCGACCATCGGCTGCCGGCAGCCAGATTTTTGAATGCGTCGTTTTGGAGAAAACCCGTGCCTGAAATCCACGCCCAGCCGGCTTTCCGCACAGGCGCTGCGCGATGATGGCAGCCCTTGAATCCCACAGGGCCGACCGTCTCCGCGGTCGGATCACCCGGCGCGGCGCGCTGGGACTTTTCGTTCTGCCCTTTGCCGCAATTGCATCGCCATCTGCCACGGCGAAACCGTTGCGCATCGTCTGCCTGGATGACGGCCTGGCCGAGACCTTGCTCATGCTCGGTGTCAGCCCGGTTGCCATTGCCGGTCGCGACATCTGGGAGACCTGGGTGGTCGAACCGCCGCTGCCGCCTGAGATCGCCGATGTCGGAACGCTGCTCGAACCCAATCTCGAATTGCTGCAGCAACTCAGGCCCGACATCATCCTGTCCATGCCGTATCTCGACGGCATCAAGCCGCTGCTCGAACGCGTGGCGCCGGTGACGACGATCGGGCTCTATACCGAGGCCGGGCAGCCCTATCAGCGCGCGCTCGAGGCGACGCGCCAGCTTGCCGGGCTTGTCGGCAAGGAAAGCGAAGGCGAGGCGCTGATCGCGGCGACAGATGCGTATTTTTCGGAAGTTCGCCGGCAACTGGCGCCGCTTTCGGCGCGGCCGATCTATGTCGTCAGCTTCATGGACCCGCGCAATGTGCGCGTCTACGGCAAGAAGAGTCTGTTTCAGGAGGTGTTCGATCGCATCGGGCTCGCCAACGCCTGGACGGCCGAGACCAATTATTGGGGGTTTTCGACCATTGGTATCGACGGGCTGGCGACATCCAGCGACGCTCGCCTCGCCTATCTTGAACCCTTGCCCGAGGGCGCGGGCGGCACGCTGACCGAAAGTCCGGTCTGGAACGCCATGCCTTTCGTGCGCAACCGCTCGATCATGCGTCTTCCCGCCGTCCATATGTTCGGCGCCCTTCCGTCCGCCACCCGTTTTGCTCGGGTCCTGGCGTCTGCGATGACTGTGGAGGCCGCCCGTGGCTGAGGATGCTGCGGCCATTGCCCAAGGGGGGAAGCATGCGTCGGCCGGCCGGGCCTCCGCGTGGAGCTTTTTCAGCAATCAGCCGGTAGGCGCGATCCTGCTTTGCGCGGTGCTGCTCGCGGCAGCGTCAGCGGCAACCGTCTCAAACCTCACCGTGCAGCTACCATCGGCGCTCTGGCTCCAATCGCTCGCCGCCCCCGACATCGCCGACATGCGGCAGGTGCTCGTCCACTATGCTTTCCTGCCTCGGCTTGCCGTCAGCCTTCTGTGCGGTGCGGCGCTCGGGCTTGCCGGAACCGTCCTGCAGCAGGTTCTGCGCAACCCGCTTGCCTCGCCCGAAACGGTCGGCGTCTCGGCCGGTGCCTATCTGGCGCTGGCGCTGACGACGCTTCTGTCACCGTCGCTGCTTGCCTTCGGGCGCGAATGGGTGGCGCTGGCTGGCGCATTCGTCGCCCTTGCCGCCGTTTTCGCTCTGTCCTGGCACAAGGGCCTGTCGCCGCTTTCGGTGGTGCTGGCGGGGCTTGTGGTCAGCCTTTATGCCGGCGCCATCGGTGCCGCTCTCATTGTGCTGCGGCATGAATGGCTGGCCAGCCTGTTCATCTGGGGCGCCGGTTCGCTCGGCCAGCAGGACTGGTCGACGACGCTGTGGCTGTTGCCGCGCATCGGCACTGCTGCGCTTGCGATCTTCTTCATGGTGCGGCCACTGACCTTGCTTGGCCTCGACGATGAAGGCGCGCGCAGTCTTGGCGTGCCGCTCGGCGCCTATCGCTTCGCCGGACTGGCGGCCGCCGTCGCGCTGATCGCGTTTGTCGTTGCCGCTGTCGGCGTCATCGGTTTCGTCGGCCTGGCCGCGGCGACGCTCGCGCGCATCGGCGGTGCCCGGCGGCTGGGCCAGCAACTGGTGATGGCGCCGCTGATCGGCGGGGCGCTGTTGTGGGCTGCCGACCAGGCCGTGCAGATCGCCACCGGGCCGCAAGGCGACCTGCTGCCGACCGGAGCGATTACAGCACTTCTCGGCGCGCCGCTGCTTCTCTGGCTGCTGCCGCGCCTTGCTCTTGGCT
>NZ_RZQI01000781.1:0-2836 GCF_003998335.1 Mesorhizobium sp. M7A.F.Ca.CA.002.05.1.1
GATTAAGACCGTGCTGCTTTATGTTCGTCGTGCGAACCGCATTGATCGGCGGCCCTGCGACCCACCAGCAATGATTCAATCCGATCTCCAAGGTCAGCGCGCCAGCAGCTTCGGCCCCCGCCTCTCTCCTCGGCGTCGCTACTCAAAACAGCTGTGTGCATAAGGGCCGGATGGATCAGACTGGTTGAATGCTCTGGCCGAGGAGAGAATTTCCGGCACCACGTTCAGCCGATTGCGGTGGTTGGAACCAACGGCCTGCTACCCAGTTAGAAAGCCAGCAAGTCTGGTTGTAGCCTTGCCGCCATGTGAATCAAAACCCGCCGACGCTGTCTACGGCCTAGCAGGAGTGGCGACCTTGCAGCGGCGGTGGCCCGCTGGGAAACCGGTGTGCCTGCCTTCGCAATCTGGGCTGCACAGCCGCTGACGACAGCCCAGCAGACACCGTCGCCGACAGCCAAACAACAGGAGATATGCCGACATGAAAGCAGCCCGCATCCATGCTTTTGGCGGACCTGAGGTTGTTTCGATCGATCAAGTCCCCTTGCCTCAACCGCTTGACGACGAGGTTGTGCTCAGGGTTCGCGCCGCGAGCGTCAATCCGATCGACTACAAGATCCGCGAAGGTTCGACGAGCGAAACCCTGCCGGTCACGCTCGGGCGCGACGTGTCCGGCACGGTGGAAATATGCGGCACGCGGGCGCATACGTTGAAGAAGGGCGACCCATTATTTGCGATGCTTGGTCATGACCGGGGCGGCAATGCCGAATTTGTCGTGGTCAAGGCGACGGAGGCGGCTGCGAAACCGGATCGTCTAAGCCATGTCGAAGCCGCGGCGGTGCCGCTTGCCGGCATCACTGCATGGCAGGGCCTGTTCGACCATGGCGGCCTCAAATCCGGGCAACGGGTTCTCATCCATGGCGGCGCCGGCGGCGTCGGTCATCTGGCGATCCAGTTCGCCAAGGCCGCGGGCGCGTTCGTCGCGACAACCGTTTCCGCCGAGGACGTGGTTTTCGTCCGTGAGCTCGGCGCCGATCAGACGGTCGACTACAAGAACCAGGGTTTCGAAGAGGTCGTCGATGCGGTCGACCTGGTGTTCGACCTTGTCGCGGGCGACACGCAGGACCGCTCCTGGGATGTGCTCAAGCCAGGCGGAACACTCGTTTCCACTCTTTCCGAACCGTCGCAGGAAAAGGCAAATTTGCGCCGGGCGCGTGGCGTCTCCTATCTGGCCGAACCGAATGCGGCGCATCTTGCCGAGATCGGCCGCCTCATCGAGGCCGGCAAGGTCACCCCCTTCGTGCAAGCCACGTACCCTCTTGGAGAGGTCGCCAAAGCGGAAGAACGGCTGGAAAATGAGCATGTGCGTGGCAAGATCGTGCTTGAGGTTTCCGCCTAGCGAGTTGGTGCTTCTGCCGTCCCTCTCGAACGGGTTATCCGATCCGCGCGTCGCCGTCGCTGTCCGGCACGTTCGGAAACAACACCTTCAGCTTGTGTTCCGCGCTTGCCCAACTGCGCGTGTGATGTTGCCAGAGGCACCAATTGCTCACCGCAAAGGCTAGAATGCCGACAGTCACGGCGAGACTGACTGTCGAGCCAATGACAACCTTGAGCATCACCCCGGCAAAGACACCGGCGATGGCACCGTTGACGACATTCACCATCCCTGCGGTTCCGGCGAACGCTTGCCAGGGCCTTGGCTTGAGGCCGACATCGGCCAGCAGAGCCGTTTGGTTGTCATGAGTGGAGTGAACCAGGTAGCGCGCCATCGAGGGAGTAAGCTCGGTGTAGTAGTGCCTGATGCGCGCCATGCCACGGGCGTGGACCATGTCTTCGATGGCCACCTGCACAGCCCTGACGAATGTCACCAGCCCGATGAAGTAGAGGCATGGCAACAGGATCAGGCTGAACAGCATGAAAGGAAGCCCCATCCTTGTCACCTGGGCGACGAAGGCAAGGGCGATCGTGGCGCTGGATACCGAAGTCAGGAACAAATTTGCGCGCTGATTCGCCTCCTGAATCGTCGCCGCTCTGGCGGTCCCGAGCACCAAATGCTCCGTGGTCATCATCTGCAGGAGTTGCTGCCGGTTCTCGCCTTCATCGGTTTTTGTCTTCCTTGCAGGCATCGCAAAAAACCTGTTGCGGGACGCGCTCCCCCACCCAACCAACTCCTCAAAGCCGCCCACCCAAGGAACGAACTGCTTCCGAAGGGGTTCCAGCGCAACCAAGAGCCGTTCCGTGATCCCGGAGCAGAGCCGGATCACCGACCGAGCCAATTTTGCCGACAGATAGCGAAACGATTGTCCCCGAGCATCGTTTCGAAACCAGACATGAATTTGATGAGGAGGCGATGATGAGCGCTACCGGTTTGGATGTTTTTGACAGGACGCTGCAGACGACCAACATCTGGCTCGACGAGATCATGGAGGTCCGGATCGGCGGATTGCATGGCACATATTGGGCGCGGTCTTGCGGACCGTAAGGGACAGGCTGCAGATCGGGCTTGCGGCCAAACTTGGGGCGGAACTGCCGCTCCTGGTACGCGGCGCTTATTACGACCACTACCGGCCCGCAGCCGAGCCGGACAAAACGCGCTCCCTTGAAAACTTCTCGCAGCACATCGGCGAGGAATTGAAATCGATCCGCCCCGTCGATCCCGAGGAGGCGGCACGCTCGGTGTTCCGAGTTCTTGCACGGCATATTGATCTTGGCCAATCGGCCAAGGTGCGCGATGCCCTGCCGAAAGAAATCCAGGCGCTTTGGCCCGAAAGTCTCGGCGTCAAATAGCGACGCTCCCCAGGCAGCCGTGCCGAGGCTGGCGCCCCGAGGGCGTCAGTCT
>NZ_RZQI01000782.1:0-2830 GCF_003998335.1 Mesorhizobium sp. M7A.F.Ca.CA.002.05.1.1
TGCTGACGGCGCTCGACGCCTTCCTCGTGCTGCTGCTGATGAACAAGGGCTTCCGCTATCTCGAAGCTTTCGTCGTCGCGCTGCTGATCATCATCTTCAGCTGCTTCGCCATCCAGATCTTCGTCGCCGCCCCGCCGGCAGGCTCGATCCTGCATGCCATGTTCGTGCCATCGTCGCAGATCGTTACCAACCCGGAGATGCTCTACATCGCCATCGGCATCATCGGCGCCACCGTCATGCCGCACAATCTCTATCTGCACTCCTCGATCGTGCAGACCCGCGCCTATGAACGCACCGAAAAGGGCAAGCGCGACGCCATCAAATGGGCAACGACGGACTCGACCATCGCCCTGATGCTGGCTTTGTTCGTCAATGCCGCCATCCTGATCGTGTCGGCGGTCGCCTTCCACAACACCGGCCATCAGGATGTTGCCGAGATCGGCCAGGCTTTCGAGCTGTTGTCGCCGCTGCTCGGCCTTGGCATCGCCTCGATCCTGTTCGCGGTGGCGCTGCTGGCTTCCGGCCTGAACTCGACGGTGACCGCAACGCTTGCCGGCCAGATCGTCATGGAGGGTTTCCTGCGCCTGCGCATCCCCAACTGGGCACGCCGGCTCTTGACGCGCGGCCTCGCCATCATCCCGGTGGTGGTCGTCACCGCGCTCTATGGCGAAAAGGGCACCGGCCAGTTGCTGGTGTTCAGCCAGGTGATCCTGTCGATGCAGTTGCCCTTCGCGGTCGTCCCGCTGGTGCAGTTCGTCTCCGACAAGAAGAAGATGGGCAATCTCGCCATTCCGCGCGGCGTCGCCGCCCTTGCCTGGGTAGTCGCCGCGGTCATCCTGGGGCTCAACTTCAAGCTGCTCTACGACACCATGTTCGGCATCGGCTAAGCTCCGCTTCGAAAATCGACTACCGTGCGCCAAGGGTAGTCTCGCGACAAATCGGCAATCCGCGCTATGTTGTCCCGCAGCATGGCCCGGATCGAAGACATCAGGAAATTCTACGCGCGGCTGCTGGTCGCCCATGCCGGCTCGCCCGACCCACGCCTGGAAGCGGCTTTCACCGAGGTGCCGCGCGAGGCGTTTCTCGGTCCCGGGCCGTGGACGGTCATCGCCGGCAACGGCAAGGTCACGACGCCGAGCGCCGACCCGGCCCATGTCTACCAGAACGTGCTGGTGACGCTCGACGACGACAAGGGCATCAACAATGGCGAGCCCTTCCTGCATGCCATGTGGATCGGAAAGCTTGCGCCTAAACCTGGCGAGGCCGTCACTCATATCGGCGCCGGCACCGGCTACTACACCGCCGTGCTGGCCAAGCTGGTTTTACCAGGCGGCACCGTCACCGGCTTCGAACTCGACGAAAAGCTGGCCGATCTGGCGCGCAAAAATCTCGAAGCATATGGCAATGCAACGGTCGTCCATGGCGATGCGGTGACGACGCCCCTGCCGCCATCCGACATCATCTACGTCAATGCTGGCGTCGCAGCGCCACCAGCAGGGTGGCTGAAGGCGCTGCGGCCCGGCGGCCGCATGATCTTCCCCTGGCGCCCGGCCGAGCGCGTCCCGCTGGCGGTGATGGTGATCCGCACCGAAAAAGGCTTCGCCTGCGATCCGTTCATGCGATCGTGGTTCATTCCCTGCGTCGGCGCCTCGCTCGCAGACTCAGCGTCGAGGATCCCGACGCGCGAGCAGGCCGCGCGCAGCCGCTCGATCTGGCTGGTGCAGGACAGGGCGCCGGACGACACCGCCACCGCCATATCGGGCGATGTCTGGTTCTCGTCGGAAGATCTCCACCCCGGGCCTCGCAAATGATGGTGGTTCGCCAAAATTTATATGTCGGACTGGTGGCTCGTCGCCCGTCCTTGGGCTGAAGTCCGGCCACGACGGCGTGGACCGAAGAACGGGAGCACTGGAATGAGAAAGATCATCTCGGCGACATTCGTCAGCCTCGACGGCGTCATGCAGGCGCCCGGCGGCCCGCAAGAGGATCCGGTCGGCGGCTTCAAGTTCGGCGGCTGGACCTTCCATTACTTTGACGAGGCGGGGGGCGCGGCGATGGATGAACTGTTCTCCAAGCCTTTCGCCCTGCTGCTCGGCCGCAGAACCTACGACATCTTCGCCGCCTACTGGCCGTATCAGAAGGATCCGATCGCGGATGCCTTCAACCCCGCGACCAAATATGTGGCGACGCATCGGCCTGACACCCTCACCTGGCAGAACACGCAAGCGCTCGGACCCGATATCGTCGCGACGTTGCGCCGCCTCAAGCAGGAGGATGGCCCTGACCTGCTCATCCAGGGATCTGGCGATCTGATCCAGACCTTGCTCGCCAACGGGCTGATCGACGAAATTCGGCTGATGATCTTCCCGCTGTTGCTGGGCAAGGGCAAGCGGCTGTTCGGCGACAGCGCGATGCCGGCCGCCTTCAAGCTCATCAAGTCGCAGGCAACCAGCACCGGCGTCATCATGGCGACCTACGAACGATCAGGCGAGATCAAGGTCGGCTCGTTTGTCACAGGGGAGCCATCCGAGGCCGAGCTCGAACGGCGCAAGAACTGGAAGTAGCAGGACCTGGGTTCCTCGCCCCACGATGAAAGATCGACCCCCACTCCGTCTCGGCTTCGCCGAGCCACCTCTCCCCCGATCGACGGGGTAGAGGAAAGGCGCGAGCTTTAGAAAGGTTGGCTCCCTTCCTCTCCCTCCGGAGGGGGGAGAGGTGGCGCTGCGAAGCAGCGACGGAGTGGGGGAAGCCGCTCGTCAATCGCGCCGCCGCCGCAAGACAGACATACCCGACCAGCAAGAAAACTGTCACCCATGCTATCGGTCCATTC
>NZ_RZQI01000783.1:0-2829 GCF_003998335.1 Mesorhizobium sp. M7A.F.Ca.CA.002.05.1.1
TCTTGGTGCGGGTCGAGGCATGGGCGAAGAAGCCTGCCAGGCGCTGCAGCGAGATCAGGCTGTCGCGGATCGAGGAGGCAATGTCCTCCTTGCGGCCGATGGCTTTCAGCAACTCCTGGAAATCACGGTTGCGCTTGGAAACCTTGGTCGACCGCGCCTCGAAGATATCGCGCGAGATCGCCTCGATGTCGCGGCCGGCGCGTTCCAGAATGTCGGCGAGACGGTCGACGATCGCCTCCAGCAAGCCGATCAGGATGGTGTCGCCGCTGGTGCAGCCGGTCGCCACCTTTTCGGCGCGCTGCGGAAAGGTCTTGAAAGCTTTCGGTTCGTGGTAGCGCACCGTGATCAGCCTTGTGCCGGCGAGCACGAAGGTAACCGGCGACATCAAGGGATCGTCGATTTCGGTCTGGGCGGGCAGGGTGGCGGTCATGAAATAGGCGCCGTCCTCGACATAGAGGCGGCTCGAAATCTCGATCTCCTCCATCTCCTCGCGCGTCGGAATGGCAACGCCGAGCCAGCTCTCGATCGTCGCTTCCTCTTCCTTTGTCGGGTTGAACAGGTCCGCCCAGACGATGGTCTCGCTGTTTGCCAGGAGATCGTCGACGACGCGCAGGCGGTCATTGTCCACGACGAAGGCCTTGATCATCGCCTGATATCCCTTGCTGGGGGTGCGTTCGGATTGACGCGTCGTGTTGGATTGCACGGTTCTCGACGTCAGCGCCGACCGTGCGTCTGCCGCTTAGACCTGTGACGTGACAAAATCAAGACAAGCGGCTGTCGGGCGGATGGCCGCCGTCGCCTTGGAAGCATGTATCGAGGAACTTCGCCGACAGCTTGCCGGGATGTTCTCGACCGCTTCAGGGCATCAAGTGTTGAACTTGAACAACAGCACGTCGCCGTCCTGGACGACATATTCCTTGCCTTCGTCGCGCGCCTTGCCGGCTTCCTTGGCCGCGACTTCGCCGCCCAGTGTGACGAAGTCGTTGTAGGAAATGGTCTAGGTGATGAGGTGCAACAGGTCGTAGCCGGCGCGGATGACCTTGTTGAGGCCGGGCTCGTCGAGGCCGAGCGAGGACAGGAATTCCATCTCTTCCTCGTCCGAGAGTTGCGCGACTTCGGCTTCGATCGCCGCCGAGATCACCACGGTGCCGGCGCCTTGCGCGGTGGCCATCTTTTCCACGGCCCTGGTGTGTTCGTTGCCGGTGGCGGCATCGGCCTCCGCGACATTGCAGACATAGAGCACGGGATGCGAGGTCAGAAGGTTCAGGCCCTGCAGGATGCGCAAATCTTCGGCCGAAATACCCTTGAGCAGGATGCGGGTCGGCTTGCCGGCCTGCAGCAGTTCGAGCGCTGCCTCCATCAACGGCAGCACGGTCGTCGCTTCCTTGTCCTTGCTGCCGGCGCGCTTGCGGATCTGGACGATGCGGCGCTCGATGCTGTCGAGGTCGGCAAGCATCAGCTCGGTCTCGACCGTCTCGGCATCGGCGACGGGGTCGATGCGGCCCTCGACATGGGTGATGTCGTCATCCTAGAAGCAGCGCAGCACATGCACGATGGCGTCGACCTCACGGATGTTGGCGAGAAACTGGTTGCCCAGCCCTTCGCCCTTCGAGGCACCGCGCACCAGGCCGGCAATGTCGACGAAAGAGATGCGAGTTGGAATGATCTCCTTCGACTTGGCGATCGCGGCGATCTTCTGCAGGCGCGGATCTGGCACCGCCACCTCGCCGGTGTTCGGTTCGATGGTGCAGAATGGATAGTTGGCGGCTTGCGCCGCAGCCGTTCTGGTCAACGCGTTGAAAAGCGTCGACTTGCCGACGTTGGGCAAGCCAACGATGCCGCATTTGAAACCCATTTTTGTTCGGTCCTATCGGGAAAATAGAAATTTGATCAGGGCTATGGGCGATAGGGGTGATCAACGTCAAGCCCTTCGGTCCCCTTGATGCTCAGTCCTTGCCGCCGAACAGCTTCTTCAGCATGGCGGCCATTGGACCGCTTTCCGGCAGCTTGACCACCGGCTGTTGAGGCCGTGCTTGGCGGACATGACTTTGCTGCTTGTGCGCCGACTGCTTCTGCGCTGGCTTTTCGGGCTCCGGCCCGGCCTTGCCCTGGACGGCGAGACTGGCCTTATTCATGAAGCCGGATTCGTCGCCCTTGACGATCATGGCGGCATTATCGGCGATCGCGTCGAGCAGCGGGTCGAGCCATTCGCGGTCGGCTTTGGCGAAATTGCCGAGCACATGGTGCTGGACCATTTCCTTGACGCCGGGATGGCCGACGCCGATGCGCACGCGGCGATAGCCATTGCCGATATGACCGTCGATCGACCGGATGCCGTTGTGGCCGCCGGCGCCGCCACCGGTCTTGATGCGCAGCTTGCCTTCGGCAAGGTCGATCTCGTCATAGAAGACGGTGAGCGCGGAAAGCTCGAGCTTGTAGAAGCGCAGTGCTTCGCCGACCGACTGGCCGGACAGGTTCATGAAGGTCTGCGGCTTGATCAGGACGATTTTTTCGCCGCCGAGCGTGCCCTCGGAAATGAGGCCCTGGAATTTCTTCGACCAGGGCGAAAAGGAATGGCGGCGGGCGATTGCGTCCGCCGCCATGAAACCGACATTGTGGCGGTTGTCAGCGTATTTCGCGCCCGGATTGCCGAGACCTGCAAACAGCAGCATCGCCTGCTCCGGGCGTGAAAGAGTTACTTCTCGTCGGCGGCAGGAGCCGCTTCAGGTGCAGCTGCTTCAGCCGTCTCTTCCGTCTCCGGCTTCATCGCCGACGAACCGGCAATGGTCGCGATGGTGAAGTCGCGGTCGGAGATCACAGGCTTGACGC
>NZ_RZQI01000784.1:0-2829 GCF_003998335.1 Mesorhizobium sp. M7A.F.Ca.CA.002.05.1.1
TCGCCGTTCAGTTTGAAAAGATCCATCGAGTGCCCTCCCTGGGCCAGGGAGGGCACTCGATGGATCTTTTCAAACTGAACGGCGATGTCGCGCTGGTCACCGGCGCCGGCAGCGGCATCGGCCAGGCAATCGCGATCGGACTGGCCGAGGCAGGCGCCGACGTCGCCTGTTTCGGCCATGCATCGAAGGGTGGGCTGGACGAAACCGCGCACCGGATCACGGCGCTCGGCCGCAAAGCGCTGGTGCTGACCGGTACAGTGACATCGCAGAGCGATCTCGCGACGGCGATCGATCGCGTCGAGAGCGAACTCGGTGCGCTCACCGTCGCCGTCAACAATGCCGGCATTGCCGGCTCCGAGCCCGCCGAGACGATGCCGCTGGAGACGTGGCAGAAGGTTCACGACGTCAATGTCGCCGGCGTGTTCCTGTCCTGTCAGGCCGAAGCGCGCAAGATGCTGGCGCGAGGCAAGGGCTCGATCATCAACATCGCCTCGATGTCGGGCACCATCGTCAACCGCGGCCTGACGCAGGCGCACTACAACTCTTCGAAGGCCGCCGTCATCCACATGTCCAGGAGCCTCGCCATGGAGTGGGCCGATCGCGGCCTGCGCGTCAATGTGGTTAGTCCCGGTTACACGCTGACGCCGATGAACAAGCGGCCAGAGGTGGCGGAAGAGGTGAAGATCTTCAAGCGCGACACGCCGATGGGGCGCATGGCGGCGCCGGAGGAAATGGTCGGGCCGACGGTGTTCCTCGCCAGCCGCGCAGCGAGCTTCGTCACCGGCCTCGACCTGATTGTCGATGGCGGCTACGTCTGCTGGTAAGAGCTCAGCTTCGCCTGCAGTCTGAATTTGTACGTCTCGCGAAGCGTTAGTCGTTGCGCGACATGAACCTTGGTATATATAATTTCATCCTATGAAACGGCCTTGGCGAGATGGGGCTTACCAGGCGGGTAGCCGAGATCATACGACCTTGATGGCTCGCACCTTGCAGGGCGCCGCAGGACTGGCAATCGATCCGCAGATGACCGCTCCCTCAGTGATCCGTCGGCAGTCATGACGCCGACACTCCGATCCTGTTCCATTATCACCAGAACTGAGCACCATCTTGCCTGCACTGGCCAAAGCCGGGGCAATAATTTGGCGCCGACGGTCTTGCGCAAAGACCAGTCTTTCCAACACAATCAAGAAAAAGCCGCAAGAAGGGAACGAACGATAATTTTCACAGCTTGAAGGAGAACAAGCATGTCATTTCGCAGCCAGATCTCGAAACTCTCGATGAGCGCCGTCGCGCTCGCGACATTAAGCCTGCTGACACCTTCCGCCCAAGCCGCCGCACCGGAATCCAACGATCCGATCAAGATCGCGCTGTTCGACTGGACCAGCGTCAACCTCAACGCCAAGATCCTCGGCGGCATCCTGGAAAAGCTCGGCTATACCGTCGAATATCCGACCGCCGACTACCTCTCCAGCCTGACCACCGGTCTCACCAATGGCGATCTCGATGTCGGCATGGAATTCTGGGACACGACCGCCGGCGAGGCCATGAAGGCCTCCGATGCGACAGGCCAGACCGAACGGCTGGGCAAGCTCGGCCCCAAGGCCAAGGAAGAATGGTGGTTTCCCGAATACATGAAGGAGAAGTGCCCCGGCCTGCCTAACTGGGAAGCGCTGAAGGATCCGAAATGCGCCGAAGCCTTCTCGACGGCGGAGACCGCACCGAAGGGGCGCTATCTCGGCGGCCCGGTAACATGGGAAGGCTTTGACGACGAGCGCGTCGAAGCGCTGAAACTGCCCTTCACCGTCATCCATGCCGGCACCGACGCGGCGATGTTCGCCGAGTTGGACTCGGCCTATCAGCGCAAAGCGCCGATCATGCTGTGGATCTATTCGCCGCATTGGGCGCCGGCCAAATACAAGGGCGAATGGGTTGAATTCCCCGAATACACGGCCGAGTGCTACAACGACCCGAAATGGGGCACCAACCCCGACGCCAAATATGATTGCGGCAAGCCGCATGGCGAGATCTGGAAGTACTCCTGGGCCGGCATGAAGGACAAATGGCCGGTCGCCTACAAGGTGGCGAAGGCCTACACGGTCGACACCGACGAGCTCAACAAGATGAGCGGCGAGATCGATCTCGGCGGCAAGACGCCGGAAGACGTCGCCGCCGCCTGGATCGCCGCCCACGAGGCCGACTGGAAAGCCTGGGCGCAGTGATCGTTCCGACTGGAAGATGAGACCCGGCAGTTGATCAGGCGGGCCTCGGTTCTTGTGCTCCAGAAGGACGTTTGAATGACGGACAAGACTGAACAGGGCGCCAAGGGGGCGGGCACGCCAAAAGATGCCCGCCCGATAAAGCTTGCCTGCCGCAATGTCTGGAAGCTGTTCGGATCGAACGCGGCCAATTTCATCCGCGAACGCGACGGCAAGGCCAGCATGGCCGACGTCACAGCTGCCGGACTTGTCGGCGCGGTGCGCGCCGTCGACCTCGAAATCCGCCAGGGCGAGATCTTCATCATCATGGGCCTGTCGGGCTCCGGCAAGTCAACGCTGGTGCGCTGCATGTCGAGGCTGGTCGAGCCGACCCACGGCAAGGTCGAATTCGAAGGCAAGGATCTGCTGAAGATTTCGGATGCAGCGCTGATCGAGCTGCGACGACACCGCATGGGCATGGTGTTCCAGAATTTTGCCCTGCTGCCGCATCTCAACGTGCTGGAGAACATCGCCTTCCCGCTCAGCATCCAGGGGCAGGATCGGCCGACACGCGAGGCACGGGCGCGCGAGGTGATCGAACTCGTTGGGCTCCGTGGCCGCGAGCATTTCTATC
>NZ_RZQI01000785.1:0-2814 GCF_003998335.1 Mesorhizobium sp. M7A.F.Ca.CA.002.05.1.1
CGGCGGCATTGTCCGTCAGCGAACGGCCGTTCCACTGTCCAAATCCGAATGTCGCCTGCGTGCCCACCTCGTAGGGTAAGATGTTCGGGAAGAAACGATGGGCGACCGTCGAACCGTAGCCTGCAGGGTCCTCCGAGGTACCGTTGGCGGCGACGACCGCCGCGATGGCGTTGGCAGTCCGGAGACCGTAAGTTGCAAAATCGTCGGCCGGCCGGCCGGCGTTCAGCCTGTTGCCCAGATCCTCGTCGAATTGCGTGAACAGCGGGTGGATCATCGGCAGTCCGATGCGATTGATCGGGCGCCAACCGCCCGCGTCGGTGGCTAACGTCGCAACAGCCCACACGCCGAGGCGCTTGCTAATGGCCCCGATCAGCAGTTCGTCGTCGGGAACCTCGAGCACGATCGAGTATACCGTGTGCCCGGCAAAGAGATTTCGGGCCTTTGCCGGATCCCATCCGACAAGGTTGATCACTGTGCCGTCCTGGAATGCGTGGCCTACCGCGTGAAGGACGTCAGGATCTATCCAAAACGGGTCGGCGGCCTTTCCCGCCCAGAAGCGAAGCCCATCGGCCGTTGTCGCGCCTCGGTTGGTGAACCCATCGATGATCGCCACCCCGGGCGAGTTCGGATCGCTAGCATCCGTCCCATCGATCCGACGCAACATAAAGCGTTGATTGCCATCCGCGTCCGCAGCATCGAATGTTACGCGAAAGGTGATGTCCTCGATCGCATCGCCGTCGAGATCAATCTTGAACTCGTACATTCCCTCCGGATGGTACCCAGGCACCGGAAGTTTGCCAAAAATCGAGTGGCAGACATTAATCGCGAATACCGTGCCTGTCGTCCCACGAAAGACATAGAGGTCAGTGATGTCGAGGCGGATGTCTTGGCGTGCGATCGGGGAATCAAGATGGTGGGACATAACGATCTCCAAAAAAGCTCTACCGGCCGGGCCAGGCGAGTGACGTAGGGTTCAACAGTTGGTCGCGAAAAGCCCGGCCCGGCCGATGTTTTGAGCATGTCGCGCTGGTCGGCGCACGTCCGGCAGTCTTGGCCTGTCCAGAAGTGTGAGCGTTCCCCAATGCCTGCATGGGCAAAGACAGCGGCCTGGAGAAGGCGTACGGAACGTCTTCTCCAGATTGGGTGCTCGACTACTAACCTTTCAGAAAGGACAGGATTTCCGGATTGAACACGTCTGCATGGATGGTAAAGGCGCCGTGGGGATAGCCAGGGTAAAGCTTCAGCGTGCTGTTTTTGATCAGCTCGTGCTGGAGCACCGAAGCATCCTTGTAGGGAACCACTTGGTCGTCCTCTCCCTGCATGATCAGGGTCGGCACGGTGATCGCCTTCAGGTCGTCCGTTTGGTCAGTCTCGGAAAAGGCCTTAATGCCTTCGTACTGTGCAATTGCGCCACCCATCATACCCTGGCGCCACCAATTCTCGATTACACCCTGCGAGACCTTGGCGCCAGGCCGATTGTAGCCGTAGAACGGGCCGGAGGCGACGTCGAGATAGAACTGCGACCGGCTGGCCGCTAGCGCCTTGCGAAAGCCATCGAACACCTCGATCGGCGTACCCCCAGGATTGGAGGGGGTCTTCAGCATCAGGGGCGGAACCGAGCTGATCAAAACGGCCTTGGCGACGCGGCGCTGCGGCTCGCCATATCTGGCTACATAGCGGGCAACCTCGCCGCCACCCGTCGAGTGGCCGATATGGATGACATCCCGGAGGTCAAGATGCTCGACCACGGCGGCGGCGTCGGCGGCGTAATGGTCCATATCGTTGCCGGTGGCTACCTGAGTCGAACGGCCATGGCCGCGGCGGTCGTGGGCGACGACTCGATATCCGTTCGCCAGAAAGAATAGCATCTGGTTGTCCCAGTCGTCGGCAGACAGCGGCCAGCCGTGGTGGAAATGGATAGGTTGGGCACTTTTGGGGCCCCAGTCCTTGTAGAAGATCTCCGTGCCGTCCCTTGTCGTGATGTATCCGCTGCTCATTAGATGCTCTCCTTTAGAAAGAGGGTTGGCGTCCTGCGCGGACGCTGGAACGGGAAGCAGTGGCGTGGCCGCAAGGGTCGCCATACCGGCCACCATCTCGCGGCGATTGAATCTGAATGCCGGAGTAAGTGCTTGTACGTCCATGTCCGTCGCCTCCAAGGGTTAAGTTCACGGTTGGAGGCTAGTCAGGAAACGGCAGAGCGAGAATCGTACCATTGGTTTTTTCGACTAGACATGAGCACAATCCGAACGGCTGGCTGGCCAGCTAGAATGGACCATCACGTGCTGTCAAAAGCCTCCCGAGGCGAGAGAGATTGCATTCATTTCCCGTCGTCGGCGTCGCATAAGATCCACGATGAGAAAGCTGTGGCGGAGGGTAAATGCGTATCGGCTTTGTCGAATGGCCAGACGGCCTGCAACCTCGCGGTTCGCTTTGGACCGATATCTCAAGACGCGTTCGTAGCGAGCGGCCCGACTTGCTCATCACGAACGAATTGCCATTTGGAAATTGGATTGCCTCAAGCAGCCGTTTCAATGCGAGCATCGCGACGGCTAGCATTGCGCTCCACGATCAGGGTTTAGCGGCGCTGTCTGCTTTGGAGGTGCCGACGGTACTGACCTCGCGCCCGATTTGGGAAGGAGACCGTCTTGCGAATGAGGCGGTGGTGATCGAGGATGGCCAGATCCGAGCAGTACACCGAAAACAGTATTTTCCAGCGGAGCCCGGATGGCACGAGACCGAGTGGTATGCCACCGCCGCGCGCGACTTCACGACGACGCAGGTTGGCGGCGTTATGGCGGGTGTGCTCTTATGCAC
>NZ_RZQI01000786.1:0-2811 GCF_003998335.1 Mesorhizobium sp. M7A.F.Ca.CA.002.05.1.1
CATCAGCGCCACGCACAAGCACCCCTTGCCAACGCAACATGCCGCGATCGCAGGCTACGACATGGTCGGCATCACCGTCGACGAGCGTGGCTGGATCGCGCTCGAGCCGCAGCGCAACGCCGCCTAGGCGGCATCTAGAAATCGCTGGTGAGGCCCTTTACCTCCCAGTCGCCGTAGCGCCCTGGCTCCTTGCCGCCGCGGCCACCGATCTCCTTCGGCAGCGCGGCCTCCTTTTCGCGGTAGTCTTCCCGCCGCGCTGCGGCCTCGGCCAACGCACGGCGTGCGGCCGGCGTTAGCTCTCTCTGCGATGCCGTTTCGGCAGAAGCGGCGCCTGTTTTACTGATTTCGTCGGTCATGCGATAATCTCGGCAGATTGAGCCCAGTCAATTGAAACAGGAACTGGCGTTTCCCATCATATAGCCATGAACGCACGACGATCGACCCCTTTTCGGTGCCATTTCGACAGGAGCAGACGATGAACACCATCCGCACCGCCATGCTTCTTGCCGCGATGACGGCGCTGTTCATGGGCGTCGGCTTTTTGATCGGCGGCACCGGCGGCATGATGATCGCCTTCCTGTTCGCGGCCGGCACCAATCTGTTCAGCTACTGGAATGCCGACAAGATGGTGCTGTCGATGAACCGTGCCGTCGAGGTCGACGAAAGGAACGCGCCCGAATATTACGCCATCGTCCAGGCAATGGCCAAACAGGCCGGCCTGCCGATGCCGAAGACCTATCTGATCGACAACCCGCAGCCGAACGCCTTTGCCACCGGCCGCAACCCGCAGAACGCGGCGGTTGCTGCCTCCACCGGCCTGTTACAAGCGCTGACGCCTGAAGAGGTCGCAGCCGTCATGGCGCACGAGCTCGCCCATGTGCAGCACCGCGACACGCTCACCATGACGATCGTCGCCACCTTTGCCGGTGCCATCTCGATGCTCGGCAATTTCGCCTTCTTTTTCAGTGGCAATCGCGACAACAATCCGTTCGGCTTTGTCGGCGTGCTGGCGGCGATGATCGTAGCGCCCTTTGCCGCGATGGTCGTGCAGATGGCGGTCAGCCGCACCCGCGAATACGAGGCCGACCGGCGTGGCGCTGAAATCTGTGGACACCCGCTCTGGCTGGCATCGGCGCTTGACAAGATCGCCCGCGGCGCCGAACGCATCCGCAACCCCGATGCCGAGCGCAATCCCGCGACCGCGCATCTCTTCATCATCAATCCCCTTCACGGCGAGCGCATGGACAGCCTGTTCTCCACCCACCCCGCCACTGAGAACCGCATCGCAGCCTTGCAGGCGATGGCGCAGCAGATGCAAGGCGAAACCCAGGCCGCCCCGCGCCAGGCATCGACGCCACGGCAGGCAGATCAACCGCGGCCATCCGGCCCATGGGGCGAGGCAGCGCAGCCCGAGCAGCCGGCGGAGCCCGCCAAGCCCAAATCCAACCCATGGGGTCGCAATCCGACCGGGCCCAAGGGCCGGTGGTCGTGAGCGTGGCGGACAGAGGACCACGACGCACAGTTTCAAGTGATCAGGAACACAGGGACGGCGGCGACTTCGTTGCCGGTCTCGCCGCACGCAAGGCGGCGGCGCGCCTGCTTGCCGCCGTCATCGACGCCAGGACGCCGCTTGATGGGCTGACCGATCACGAAAACGGCCACCCGCAATACAAGGCGCTCGACATGCGCGATCGCGGCCTTGTCCGCGCCATCCTGGTCACCGCGCTGCGCTATCGCATGACCATATCAGGGCTGCTGGCGCGGCGCCTGGAAAAGCCGCTGCCGCCCAACGCCACCGCTTTGTCGCACATATTGCATGTCGCCGCAGCCCAGATCCTGTTCCTCGATATTCCCGACAGCGCCGCCGTCGACATTGCGGTGACCCATGCCAAGTCCGATCCGCGCACGGTGCGCTTCTCCGGCCTCGTCAATGGCGTTCTGCGCACACTGGCACGTGCCAAGGAAACGGAATTGCCTGCCGCCCTTGCCGCCACCGACGAAGCGCCAAAGTGGTTTTCCGATCGGCTGAAGACCACCTACGGCAACGAGAAGGCCAGACAGATCCTCGAAGCGCATCGCGTTGAGGCGCCGGTCGACTTCTCGGTCAAGGCCGATCCCGGTCTCTGGGCCGAAAAACTCGGCGGCATCGTCCTGCCGACCGGCACGGTGCGGGTCGAGAATCTTGTCGGTCCTGTCACTGAATTGCCTGGCTTTGCCGAGGGCGCCTGGTGGGTCCAGGACGCCGCGGCCAGCCTGCCGGCCCGGCTGTTCGGCGATGTCGCGGGATTGCGGGTTGCCGATCTCTGCGCCGCGCCCGGCGGCAAGACGGCGCAGCTGATCGTTGCCGGCGCGAAGGTCACCGCCGTCGACACCTCGAAAAACCGGCTCGTGCGGCTGACGCAGAATCTCGAGCGTCTCGGCCTGTCCGCCGAAATCGTTCAGGCCGACCTGCTCAAGTATGAGCCAGAAGAACTGTTCGACGCTGTTCTCCTCGACGCACCCTGCTCGTCGACCGGCACGGTGCGGCGGCACCCCGACGTGCCATGGACCAAGACTTCGGCTGATGTCGAAAAACTGGCCGACCTGCAACGCAGGCTGCTCGCCCGCGCCGTCACGCTGGTGAAGCCCGGCGGCAGGATCGTCTTTTCCAACTGTTCGCTCGATCCGCTCGAAGGCGAGGATCTCTATCACGCCTTTCTGGCCGGCACGCCTGAAGTCGCCAACGATCCGCTGCGGCAAGGCGAGATCGCCGGCATCGATTCGTTCCTGACGCCGCAAGGCACGCTGCGCACCACGCCCGCCGACCTGGAG
>NZ_RZQI01000787.1:0-2806 GCF_003998335.1 Mesorhizobium sp. M7A.F.Ca.CA.002.05.1.1
CTATGTGAAGGATCATCACCATTCCCGGTTCCTTGAGATGCTGTCGAGGGCTGGCCTCCCCGGCTCCTAGCCACATCATTGGCGTAGACACCGGCATACGAAGCTGGAGGCTTCCGTCCTCCGCCCAGGCATCGAAAGCAGATAACGCGTTGGCATTTCCGGCCAGGTCGACCTATAAGCTACCCTGCGATTGAGGTATTCGGCGCCGCACGCCGTCGCGCCGGCCAGGGCATTCGGCCGATTTGCGGCGGGGGCTGTCATGGCAGGCGATAGCGTTCACGCGACGCGTGCCCAAACTTTATTGAAGCTATGAAGATGCAACATTATCAAAGGTTTAGGATAGCCATAGCCCCTGGATGGGGCAGATAGATAAGTAATATCAGATAGTTACTGGAGCCCGTGTGCAAAAATCGCACACGAAAGTTCACCTTCTCTTCTTTTCGTTCCCGCGATGCCGCCGCCGACAACCGTTTTTGCCGCTCTCCTGCCGACCATTTCGACCGCTACCATGCGATGTTCGCCGGGGTATCCGTGAACCTCATTGTCTACTGCAGCATCCCGTTTGCCTGGGGACCTGTAAGCTTTCCGTACTTTCGGCCTCGCGCCGCCACCGAATTGTGGGCACATATGAAAGCAGTCGGAATGCATGATTCAAGTGTGCGACAAGCGTGATCGGTGCGCTCACCCATCGCAAT
Organism: Mesorhizobium sp. M7A.F.Ca.CA.002.05.1.1; assembly: GCF_003998335.1. Lineage (NCBI taxonomy): Bacteria > Pseudomonadati > Pseudomonadota > Alphaproteobacteria > Hyphomicrobiales > Phyllobacteriaceae > Mesorhizobium > Mesorhizobium sp. M7A.F.Ca.CA.002.05.1.1. The sequence goes on from NZ_RZQI01000787.1 coordinate 696, forward strand.
TTGTATAGGGCGGCAACACCTCATCGAGCCTGGTGTGCATTGGGCGGGACTTGACGTTCGCAGTTTTGGTTCGCTACGGCTCGTTTTGGTTCGCTACGGCTCCCCAGGCCGAAAGAAATGCAACTACGAGTTGCCGATTCAAAACTACGCCAGAACCTTCCGTCAAGACGCGCATGCGTGACCGCGAGCGCGGAGCGCATCGAATTGGCCGGCGGGCCTGAGCCATCATTTGCCCGTGATAAGGGTGAAGTGCGAACGCGCGAGCTCACTGAGATCGGAATTCCCAGCAGCTATCTGGCCCGTGTGTGCGACGAGGGGCTGCTCAGCAAGGTTGGCTGTAGAATCTACCGCGCCATAGAACGCGAGGTGGGATCATTAGATGTTGGCCAAGCCGTGGTTTGCGGAGAGCATTCTTGACGTCGTTAACACGCTGGAACAGGGCCGTGCTCATGCACTTCCGCCCGGCCTATGTGGCCAAAAGGTTCGCCCGGTCACCCTCGCATCCGGACAGGGTGGTGACCTTCGCGCCGCAGCCGCTGGAGCGGCCAAAGGGCTAGGACGCCGCTCCCATCCATCAGGTCCAGGCAGCGAAATCCTTGAAACCGTGTCCGGTCACAATGCAGATCACGGTATCGCTCGATCCGATTGAGCCTTTTATGAACAGATCCCGGGCAGCAGCGAGAGAGGTCGCGCCCGTCGGTTCACAGAAAAGACCGGCTTTGTGCGCCAAGTCGATCATCGCCGCGCGAATATCCGCATCTCCGACGGCGTAAGCAACGCCCTTGCTCGCGCGGACAAGCGAAAGCGTCAGGCTGCCTTCCTCGGGATAGCCCAGCAACGGGTCCGAAATGCCCGAAGCGATCGTCTTGGGGCTCTCCCAGCTATCAACCTCGATTTTTCCGTCCTCGAAGGCCCTTGCTATCGGAGCACAGCCGTCAGACTGCGCCGCGATCAGGCGAGGCACTTTGCCAGCCCTATCCATGAAGCCCTGAAAGACGCCTTTAACCAACGGTCCGGAACTTGTCGGGATGGCGATCCAATCGGGTCCGACGCCTTCCATCTGCTCATGGAGTTCCTGCCCGATCAGCCGCAAGGCATCTACGCCATAAGGATTCAGATAGGTCGTCGTCAGGTTTGCATAGCCGGTCTCGGCGCAACGTAGTCTGGCATGTTCAAACGCGTTTCCGTAATGGCCGGGCACTTGCTCAAGCATGGCGCCATAGGCGAGAATCTGCGCCAGCTTGCCACGCGGCGTCGTATCCGGGCAGACGATGATGGCGGGAATTCCGACATTCGCGGCATAGCAAGCGGCAGCGGCACCGGCGTTGCCGCTCGACGCACTGACGATCCCCTTCGCTCCAAGCGCGATCGCCTGGCTCAATGCCGCTGCCACAAGGCGGTCCTTGAAGGAGCCGGATGGATTGCGGGTTTCGTCCTTGACGAGCAACCGGCCTCTGAAGCCGACGTGGAGGAGATCGGATCTGAGTTCTCGAAGCGGCGTGCCGCCTTCTCCAAGAGTAATATCATCTGCGACGAAGTCAGCTCTGAGCCAGCCGCGCCCTTCCGGTTTTTGACGCGTGACCTCCAGTATGCCGCCGCAATCGGGACAACGGTAGACCAGGGTCGGCGGCCGGGTGGCATTGCAAGCGATGCAGCGCAGCCTCAGTTGCCGGGACGGGGTTTCGGCCCCCGGAAGAACCGCGAGCGTCATTGCATCATTCCGCGCGCTGCGACAGGGAAGACGCATTCGACCCGTTTGCCGCGCATGCCGACATACCAGTCATAGCGGTCGACCGTTGGATCGCAATGGCCGGGAACGAGACGCAGCGTTTCTCCGATGGCAAGGCTTCCGGGATCCGAACGCAGGATGAGCGAACCGTGCTCGTCGGATGCGCCGGCATAGTCGATATCCTGCCTGGCGTGAATGAGAGGAAGTCCGCTGTCGATAGCAATCCCCTTGTGGCCGCAGTCCAGAACCGCGATGCCGTGACGGGCCGCACTCATGACGGTGCTCAGCACGAACAGCGATTGTTCGAAATCGGGAGCGGGACGATTTCGTGCATAGTCGGCATCCATGAACACATAGGAGCCGGCCTGGAGCTCGTTGTAGA
>NZ_RZQI01000788.1:0-2805 GCF_003998335.1 Mesorhizobium sp. M7A.F.Ca.CA.002.05.1.1
CCATCGAAGCGCAGCACCGGCCGGAACTTCTCGGCGGCGTGGTGACGCTGTCGACCGCGGCACTTGCCGATGCCGCCGACGGGTGGCGGGACGGGCTCTACAGGCCCGAGCCGCCGGCCACCGCCGAGACGCGCCTGACCGCCATTCCTTATTTCGCCTGGGACAACCGCGAGCCCGGCGAGATGCTGGTATGGCTCAGGGACGGGTGAGTTGTGATGTTAGCCCGATCTCTTCGGCTACCAGTTCCTGCAGCCGCCACAAATTGCGGTCGCGGATGCCGCAGGCTTCGAGGTGGCGGATCGTCTCGAAAAGATATTGCGCGCCCGAGCCCCAATGACCAACGGCTGTCACCAGCGTCGCCGCGATCGCCTGCTTGTCGAGCTTGCCGGCATAACGCGGATTGGCGGGATCGACGACGAAGCCAAGCGCGCGACATGGGCCGCCTTCGGTCCTGACCTGCAGCCAGCGCGGCACGTTGACGGCGGGCAGGATGGTCATTTCGCGGCGCAGGAGCGCTTCGAGGTTAGCCGCCACCGGTTCCGCGATCTCGAACACCATGCCCTGGCACTGGCCGCCGCGATCGAGCGCCATCATCAGGCCGGGCTGCTCGACCGTGCCGCGAAAACGCTGCACCGTGAAGCAGAACGAACGATGCCAACCGCTGGCCACCGCGCGTTCTCCGCCCCTCACCTCGCCGGCGGGCTTCCACAACAGCGAGCCATAGGCAAATAGTTTCAGCGGCCCGGCCGGAGCGCCGGCCAGCACCTCGTCGCGGATGCGCGCATAGTCGGCATCGGTCATGTGAACCATGCCCGGCGTCGGCCCGGCATCCTCGACAGCACGCATGGTGCGCGCGACCAACGCCTCGGTCAGCGCCATCGGCGTGTTGCGCGGGACCCTCGATGATGCGGTGGAAATGGCCTTGCTCATCTTCGCGCTCCCAGTCCTACCGCCATGTTGCTGAAGGCTGAAGGATTCTCAAGGGCCGTGCAGCCGAGATAGATCACGAGTGGCCGATGCCGCTCTTGCGTGACGCGTCTTGGAACGATGTTGCCGGCAAACTGTTCTGTTCCTTGCCGGAGGATGCCATGAACGATGCGTCGGCACAGCCCGCTGGCCCCGTCCTTTCATCGGCGGAGCGCGTCAACACGCTGTCCCATTTCCACCGCGCCGAGATCGCTCGCATGGCGGGATGGCGCGACCGGCTCGACCTGACGACCAATTGGGCAATCACGGTGGTGGCGGCGCTGCTTTCGGTATCACTCTCGACGGCCAGTGCGCATCACGGCGTGCTGCTGTTCGCCATGCTGCTGATCCTGCTGCTGCTGTGGATCGAGGCGCGCCGCTATCGGTTCTTCGATTTCTATCGGGCGCGCGTACGCCAGTTCGAACGCCACTATTTCGCGCAGATCTTTTCCCCACAGCCCGACTTCGCCTCGGACTGGCTGCTCATCGTCGGCGAAGGCCTGCGCGCGCCGAAATTCCTGCTGTCGCAGCGCGTCGCGCTAGCCCGTCGGCTGCGGCGGAATTACATCTACCTGTTCCTGATCCTCTGGCTGGCCTGGGTGCTCAAGATATCCACACCCAGCCTTCAAACCGTGGGCGTCAGGACCGGCTTTGCCGGCTCGCTTCGCCAAGCCGTGGACAGCGCCGCCCTTGGCCCCGTTCCCGGTGTGGCGATCGTGGTTGTTGTGGCCGCATTCTATGTCGGGTTGCTTGCCATCGTCTTTTTCACGGCCGATGACGACGGCGAACTGTCCTTTGGCGACGTGCATGTTTGACGTTGATGTCCGGCGACACGCCGCTGCAATGCAAACGGCGGTCCGCGCGTTGACATGGTCGGTCCGCCGAAACGTTTGGGAGAACGGAACTGCGCGCCTAGATGCCGAAGAACTGCTTGCCAACCATGTAGCCCAGTGCCGCCACGACCAGCGGAAACAGTGCCGGCGCGGCTTTGCCTAGAAGGGAGACCTGCAGGTCCTTCGCCGGCGTATGACGTGCATTGCCGAGATTCTTGGTCATTGCTTGCCTCGGGTTCGAAAGACTCATTAGCAAATGCTGATTAACAGCATGGCCGCGTTAACGGCCTGATAGGAAATCAACTCTGATCAAATGCAAATTCTAATGATCGGCACATGGACGGCAAAGACGCGCTACCCTATTTCGCGGCGTTCGAAGCGTTGACCGGGACGCGCGGCCTTTCCCGCCAATCGGCAAAACCGCGCCTGAACAACAAGATGGCTCAGGAACCCGATTTAGCAGGTGAACGCCAGCTCCAGAGCCGGTGCAGTTCGCCCGCCGCCTCGCCCGAGCTTCGTGTTGATAGGCGCGGCATCGAACGGCATGCCCGCGGGGGAGGCAGGCCGCATCCCGTCAAAAAATTCGCAAACCAATGTCGGACTTGTTACGCCTCGTTCGTCCTTGGGGTATCGAACAGGCATTTATGAAAGGATCCAGCATATGCCCGGCACCGTGCGTTTGCACCGCGTTCTGACGACCAGCCCGGAAAAGGTCTATCGCGCCTTCGTTGAAGCGGACGCGCTGGCCAAGTGGCTTCCGCCAAACGGCTTCACCTGCACGGTTCATAATTTCGAGGCAAAGGTCGGCGGCACGTTCAAGATGTCGTTCCGCAATTTCACCACGGGCGACAGCCATTCCTTCGGCGGCGAGTACCTCGAACTCGTCCCGGGCGAGCGCCTGCTCTACACCGACAGGTTCGACGATCCCAATCTGCCCGGCGAGATCCGGGTCACCGTGATCTTGAAAAAAGTGTCGGTCGGCACCGAAATCGACATCACCCAGGCC
>NZ_RZQI01000789.1:0-2798 GCF_003998335.1 Mesorhizobium sp. M7A.F.Ca.CA.002.05.1.1
CCCCTAACCCTCCCCACAAGGGGGAGGGAGAAGGCTACGACAGCACCTGTCCATTGCAAACTTATGCGGTGCCGGCTGAGTCGAATGCGACGCGGTCCCCCTCCCCCTTGTGGGGAGGGGCGAGGGGCGGGGGTACAGCGCTGACGTGGCAGACGAAAAGCGTTCATACTTTCAGCCCCGCTGCGGCGTCGCGCTCGGCCAGACGGTAGAGCTGGTCGCGCCCGGGCAGATAGGGATCCGGCCATTTGACACCACGGTCGCCGAGCGTGACGGCGGCGTGCAGTGTCCAGTAGGGATCGGCGAGATGCGGCCGTGCCAGCGCCACCAGATCGGCGCGGCCGGCCATCAGGATCGAATTGACATGGTCCGGCTCGTAGATGTTGCCGACCGCCATCGTCGCCATGCCGACTTCGTTGCGGATGCGGTCGGAAAACGGCGTCTGGAACATGCGGCCATAGACAGGCTTGGCCAGTGCCGAGGTCTGGCCTGCCGAGACGTCGCAGATGTCGACGCCGGCCTCGTGCAGCAGCCGTGCGATCTCGACCGCGTCGGCCGGTGTGACGCCCTCGATGCCCACCCAGTCATTGGCCGAAATGCGCATCGAGATCGGCTTCTCCGCCCGCCAGGCAGCGCGCACCGCGCGGAAGATTTCGAGGGGATAGCGCATCCGATTGTCAAGCGAACCGCCATATTCATCCGTGCGCCGGTTGGTGACCGGCGTGATGAAGGACGACAAGAGATAGCCATGCGCAGCGTGGATCTCGAGCATGTCGAAGCCGCAACGATCGGCCATCTCGGCCGAAGCCACGAATTCGTCGCGCACGCGGTCCATGTCGGCGCGATCCATCGCCTTCGGCACCTGATTCTGCGGCGACCACGCCACGGCCGAGGCGGCGATCACCGGCCAGTTGCCGGAGACCAGCGGCACGTCGGTGCCTTCCCAGCCAAGCCGGGTCGAACCTTTGGCGCCGGAATGGCCGATCTGGGCGCAGATCTTGGCTTCGGTTTCGGTGTGGACGAAATCGACCAGCCGCTTCCACGCCACCTCATGTTCGGGCGCATAGAATCCCGGACAACCGGGCGTGATGCGACCTTCCGGGCTGACGCAGGTCATCTCGATATAGAGGAGCCCGGCGCCCCCTTTGGCCCGCTCGGCGTAGTGGGTGAAATGCCAGTCGGTCGGGCAGCCGTCGACGGCCTTGTACTGCGCCATCGGCGAAACGACGACGCGGTTCTGCAGCCTCATGTCGCGCAGCTTGAACGGCGCGAACATCGGCGCGCGGCGCAGGCTGTTGCCGCCGGCGCCCGCCTGGCGCTGGAACCATTCCTCCGCACCGCCCAGCCATTCGGCATCGCGCAGCCGCAAATTCTCATGGCTGATGCGCTGCGAGCGGGTCAAAAGCGAATAGTTGAACTGCACCGGATCGAGGCCGAGATAGCGCTCGACCTCCTCGAACCATTCCAGCGAATTGCGCGCCGCCGATTGCAGCTTCAGCACCTCGGTGCGGCGGGCATCCTCATATTTACGGAAGGCGGCATCCAGGTCCGGCTCGGTTTCGACATATTCGGCCAGCGCCACGGCACTTTCCAGTGCCAGCTTGGTGCCGGAGCCGATCGAGAAATGGGCTGAGGCCGCCGCATCGCCCATCAGCGCCAGATTCTTGTAGGACCAGCGCTCGCACAGCACGCGCGGGAAATTGATCCAGGCGGAACCACGGATATGGTTGGCATTGGTCATCAGCGCGTGGCCGCCGAGATGTTTTTCGAAGATCCGCTCACAGACAGCGATCGATTCCTGCTGCGACATCGCGCTGAAGCCGAAAGCAGTCCAGGTCTGTTCGCTGCACTCGACGATGAACGTCGCGGTGTCGCTGTCGAACTGGTAGGCGTGCGCCCAAACCCAGCCATGCTCGGTCTTCTCGAAGATGAAGGTGAAGGCGTCGTCGAATTTCTGGTTGGTGCCGAGCCAGACGAACTTGCATTTGCGGGTGTCGATGTCGGGTTTGAAGATGTCGACGAAAGCGTTGCGCGCCCTGGAGTTGAGGCCGTCGGCCGCGACGACCAGATCATGCGTCTCCATGTAAGGTTTGGGATCGGCGATGTCGGTCTCGAACATCAGCTTGACGCCGAGTTCGCGCGCCCGGCGCTGCAGCAGGACCAGCAGCCGCTTGCGGCCGATGCCGCAGAAACCGTGACCTGACGAGACCGTGCGCACGCCGTCATGGATGACGGCGATGTCGTCCCAGTAGGCAAAGTGCTTCTTGATCCAGACAGCGCTGACCGGGTCGTTTTTCGACAGATTGTCGAGCGTCTCGGCCGACAGCACGACGCCCCAGCCGAACGTGTCGTCGGCGCGGTTGCGCTCGAACACCGTCACATCGTGCGCGGCGTCCCTCAGCTTCATCGAAATGGCAAAGTAGAGGCCAGCTGGTCCGCCGCCGAGAACCGCAACCTTCATGTCTGCGATCTCCTCTTCGCTTGCTGGAGTTCAGTATCGCGCCGGCGACAAGATATTTCAAGCTTAAAGTTTTATATCAAAACGATTGTCCTGACATGGCGAAAGCGCGCCTGCGTGTCATCGCGCAAGCGCGCTGCCGGATCACTTTTCCGGGTTCTTCGGGCTCCACAGCACCGTCTCGGCGTCCTTCTCATAGGCCATTCCGTCGGGATAGCTGATCGCTTCCAGCTGCAGCCCCCACGGCGCCTGGAAATAGAGGATGGTCTGGCCGGCCGCCGGCCCTTCCTTGACCGGCAGCGGCCCCATCCGCGTCTTGACGCCCTTGCCTTCGAGATAGGCT
>NZ_RZQI01000790.1:0-2797 GCF_003998335.1 Mesorhizobium sp. M7A.F.Ca.CA.002.05.1.1
GGACGCGAGCGGAATCCTGAATGAGCTTGCAGTTCTACGCGCGGGCGCGAGAAACCAGAAGGAACGCACTCGCGCATCCCTTATCGGGATGCAATTGCTTTTCTGAAAGCATCCCAGCCAAGAGAAAAATATTTCTCGTTTGCAGATGGAGCGGATTCAAGCTGCTGTCGCAGGCCTTGTTTTCCGGGTCTTTTAGCGCCTGGGGAGAAAAGCGCAAAACTGTTTTTTCTAAATTCTACCAAATTAGTAGATTAAAGCCGCGAACTCTGGATAGCCGGAATGTCCAACGCCGACGCGGCGGCCGACTGGAACATTAGTGGCTCGGGGCGCGTTCTCAAAAGGCCTGTCATATCGGATCGAAACCCCGGCTGCGGAACGCCCCGAAGGCCACCACGCGGCTGAAAAGGAGCCTGTCATCATGAACACAATCATACTCAAGCACGGTATCTGGGTCATGGTGGCCGATGGCGAGAAGGCGCTTTTCCTCAGGAACGCCGGCGACAACAAATATCCGAATCTCGAGGTGGTGCAGGAAATACAGCAGGACAACCCGCCCACCCGCGAGCAAGGCAGCGACAGCCCGGGCCGGTACAATGATGGTCCCTCCGTACACCGCAGCGCAGTCGAGGATACGGACTGGCACCGCATCGGCAAGGAGCGTTTCGCCGATGAAATCGCCGCCCGGCTCTACAAGCTCGCGCATGACGGCGAATTCAACGAGATCGTGCTCGTCGCACCGCCAGTGGTGCTTGGGACAATGCGCAAAAAGCTGCACAAGGAGGTCGAGGACAAGGTGACCGCCGAAATTCCCAAGACATTGACCAACCATGCCATACCGGAAATCGAGGCCCTGCTGCGGGCAGGCTGATCATTGTCGATCGGCCCTGACGGATCGAGACGAATAGCACCGCACAAATTCCGATCCGGCCGGCAGCTTCTCAGCTGCCGGTCAAATTTTTGCGGCAGCGCCGTCGATTTCACGGATTCGCGGGTTGCATCGCCGACATACCATCCACCATATTGCAAAACAGGCGGCGGCTTTGGGCGGCGCTCATCCAACATCGCTGTTTTTGAAAGGCGCTCCATAGACAATGCCGCATGACACGCCCCTTATCGCCACCATCGTCGCCGGTCTGGGGCTGGCTTTCGTCTTCGGGGCTCTCGCCAACCGCTTCCGTATCCCGCCGCTGGTCGGTTATCTCGTAGCCGGCGTGCTGGTCGGGCCGAACACGCCTGGCTTCGTCGCCGATGCCGGCCTTGCCAACGAACTGGCCGAAATCGGCGTCATCCTCCTGATGTTCGGCGTCGGGTTGCACTTCTCATTGAAGGATCTTCTGTCGGTGCGCGCCATAGCCGTGCCGGGCGCCGTCGTCCAGATCGGCTTTGCCACCGCACTCGGTGCCGGGTTGTCGTGGATGCTCGGCTGGTCAATGGGCGCGGGACTGGTGTTCGGCCTGGCACTATCGGTCGCCTCGACGGTCGTGCTGCTGCGCGCTCTGCAAGAGCGGCGGATGATCGAGACCGAGCGCGGCCGCATCGCTGTCGGCTGGCTGATCGTCGAGGACCTGGCCATGGTGCTGGCGCTGGTGCTGCTGCCGGCGCTGGCCGGCGTGCTCGGCGGCCAGGAGCAGACCGACGCCCATGCAAGCGGGCTGCTGTCGCTGCCGGCCAGCTACGGCATCTGGGGCGTCGTCGGCATCACGCTGGCCAAGGTCGCCGCCTTCGTCGTCGTCATGCTGGTGGTCGGCCGCCGGGTCATCCCCTGGATCCTGCACTATGTCGCCCACACCGGCTCGCGCGAGCTCTTCCGGCTGGCGGTGCTTGCCATAGCGCTCGGCGTCGCCTTTGGCGCGGCCAAACTGTTTGGGGTCTCACTGGCGCTGGGCGCATTCTTCGCCGGCATGATCATGAGCGAATCCGAACTCAGTCACCGTGCCGCCGAAGAATCCTTGCCGCTGCGCGATGCCTTTTCCGTGTTGTTCTTCGTCTCGGTCGGCATGCTGTTCGACCCGTTCAGCCTGATCAGCAATGGCTGGCCGATCCTGGCAACGCTGGCCATCATCATCATCGGCAAATCGCTGGCGGCGTTCGTCATCGTCGTTGCCTTCGGCTATCCCCTGGCCACCGCATTGATGATTTCGGCAAGCCTTGCCCAGATCGGCGAATTCTCCTTCATCCTGGCCGAGCTCGGCGTCGGGCTGAAACTGTTGCCCGAACAAGGTCGCGACCTCATTCTGGCCGGCGCCATCCTGTCGATCGTCCTCAACCCGCTGATGTTCCTGGCCATCGACTGGATGAAGCCGTGGCTGGAACGGCGCGCCGCCAGGACGGCACCGCCGGTCGAAGCAAAACCGGTTGGTCCGGCGACGGAGCCGGGCCAGGTGGCCTCTGTCGCGGCAACGGCGAAAAGGGAGGACGGGCCGCCGCCCAAGACGGCACTCACAGGCCATGCCATCCTGATCGGCTACGGCCGTGTCGGTGGCCTGGTCGGCTCGGCGTTGAAAGACGCGGCACTGCCCTTCCTGGTCATCGAGGACGCCGACAAGACGCTGGCGAGGCTGAAAGCGGACAGCATCGAGACCGTCGCCGGCAATGCGGCCAATGCCGAAGTGTTTGCCGCCGCCAACCCCGAAGGCGCCAGCCGGCTGATCCTTGCCATCCCCAATGCCTTCGAAGCCGGTCAGATCGTGCTCCGAGCCCGCGCCGCTAATCCCGGTATCAACGTTATCGCCCGGGCCCATTCGGATGCCGAGGTCGAACATCTCAAGGGTTTGGGCGCCGATACGGTGATCATGGG
>NZ_RZQI01000078.1:0-12112 GCF_003998335.1 Mesorhizobium sp. M7A.F.Ca.CA.002.05.1.1
GAGCGCAGCTGGGCCATGTCGCGCTGGACAAGGGCCGGGTTGAGCGGACCGCCGCGGGCGCCGCGAAACAACAGGCCCTTGGGGTCGAGATGGTAGGGGCAGAGCCGGCGATATTCGGCGATCGCCCTGAGCGCCACCGGCAGCACCGGCACCAGGCGCGTCTTGCCGCCCTTGCCGGTGACGCGAAGCACCGTGTCGGCCGCCGACGCCAGATCGGCGCCGGCGAGGCCAAGCGCCTCGGAAATGCGCAGGCCGGAGCCGTAGAGCAGTGTCAGCACGGCGGCGTTGCGCGCTGCGATCCAGGGTTCCTCCGCCAGTTGGCCTTCAATGGAAACAACATGCTTGGCATCGCTCGCTGTCAGCGGCTTGGGCAGCGATTTGGGTTGGCGCGGCGCGCGCAGTGCTGCCGCCCCGGCCGCATTGGCGAGGCCGCGCCGCTCGAGGAAACGCAGCAGCGAGCGGATGCCGGCGAGACCCCGGCCGAGCGTGCGGGCACCGGCACCGGCATTGCGCCGCGCCGCGAGAAAGCCGCGCAGGTCAGCCGGGCGCAGATCGGCGATGTCCGAAATGCCGGGCGAGCCGCCACAATGGCCGGTGAGGAAATGCAGGAACTGGCGCGTGTCGCGCTCATAGGCTTCCACCGTCTTGGGCGACAGCCGGCGCTCTCGGGCCAGCATCTTCAGCCAGCTTTCGCGTGCCGCCTGGAGATCGGGTTTGGCCGGGATCAGGAATTCCTGCATGGCGGCATTTTCGGGTATTCGGGTTAGGAAGCGGTGAAGAGCCGTCATTGAAATGACAGCCGGCTGAGGTTAGGAGACCATCGATTGGCGGCAGGTGACTACCTTGGTGATTGGCTGAAATGCCCGCCCCCTTCGTCATCCTGGGGCGGAGCAGGAGCGAAGCGACGTCGCGGAGACCCCAGGATCCATGCCGTGACCTGCGAGCGTTGCTGCGTTACAAGTCTGATAGCTTTGCGGTGGAGACCGCGCGAAGTGTTTGCAAATAGAGAGTTGGCAGGAACGAGACTCGTGACCCTTTCTGAACTGCCGTGCTTTTTGGTCGCCGTAACGGAATGGATCCTCGGGTCTGCGCAGTCGCTTCGCGCCTGCTCCGCCCGTGGATGACGAAGGTAAAAGCGCCATGAGCAAGCCCCAGAACCCTGTCCAGATGGCCGTGATCGGCGCCGCCCATGGCATCAAGGGCGAATTGCGGGTGAAGACCTTCACCGGTGAGCCGCTGGCGCTGGCCGATTACGGGCCGCTCTACGCCAGGGACGGGCGCGCCTTCCAGATCATCGACATCAGGCCTGCCAACACCGTGGTCGTGGTGCGCTTCAAAGGTGTCGCCGACCGCAACGCGGCCGAGGCGCTGGCCGGCACGGAGCTGTTCGTCGACCGTTCGATGCTGCCGGACGATGGCGAGGAAGATGAATTCTATCATGCCGACCTTGTCGGCCTCGAAGTCCGCGACGATACGGCTGCCGTGCTTGGCAAGGTGGTCGCGGTGCACAATTTCGGCGGCGGCGACATTCTCGATGTGACGCTGGGCGGGCGCAAGGGCGTGCTGATCCCGTTCACACAGGCCGCCGTGCCGCAAGTGTCGATCGCCGAGGGTTTTGTCCGTGTCGATCCGGCGGCAGCCGGGCTGGTCGACGACGAGGATGGCGATGGCGATGGCCCGCGCGAGGAAGACTTCGATCCGAAAGGCCGGCCGCGCGGACCGAGCGATGCCGGGGGCAACCGGTGAGTTTTTCCGCTTGCGTGCTGACGCTTTACCCCGAAATGTTTCCCGGCGCGCTCGGCCTGTCGTTGGCTGGCCGGGCGCTGGAGGCCGGGACGTGGTCGCTGGAGGCGATCCAGATCCGTGGCTTCGCCACCGACCGCCATCGCACCGTCGACGACACGCCCGCCGGCGGCGGCGCCGGCATGGTGATGCGCGCCGACGTGCTGGCGAAAGCCATCGACCATGCTTCGCCGGAAGGCGACGCGCGGCCACGGCTGCTGATGAGCCCGCGCGGCAAGCCGCTGACCCAGGCGCGTGTGCGCGAACTGGCCGCTGGGCCAGGCGCCGTCATCCTGTGCGGCCGCTTCGAGGGCGTCGACCAGCGGGTGATCGACGCGCGGGGATTGGAGGAGGTCTCTATCGGTGACTTCATCCTCTCCGGTGGCGAGCCGGCAGCGCTCGTGCTGCTCGATGCGGTGGTGCGGCTGTTGCCCGGCGTGATGGGCAACGCGGTGTCGGGCGAGGAGGAGAGTTTCGAAAACGGCCTGCTCGAACATCCGCACTATACGCGGCCGCAGGAGTTCGAGGGCCGTGAGATTCCCGAGGTGCTGGTTTCCGGCAACCACAAGAAGATCGCCGCATGGCGTCGGGCGGAGTCAGAGAAGCTGACGAAAGAGCGGCGTCCGGATTTGTTGGGCGCCGCCGCTCACCCTTTCCAAAAGTAATAGAAAGCCAGAAACAGACCGACAGCGACGACGAAGCCGCGCACCGCGTTTTGTGGCACGCGCTTGGCGATCCAGACGCCGGCATAGCCGCCGAGCGCGCCGCCCGGGATCATGATGATCGCCTGCGGCCAGGCGACGACGCCGCCCGAGACGAAGACGACGATAGCGACCGCCGCGATGACCATGGCCAGCATGTTCTTCAGCGCGTTCAGCCGGTGATAGTCGCCGGCCTGGGTGAGGCCGAGCGTCGCCAGCATCATCACGCCCATGCCGGCGCCGAAGAAGCCGCCATAGATGGCGGTGAGAAACTGCGCCAGGGAGCCGGCGAGCGAGCCCACCGCCGCTTCATGACCGGGCTTCGGCACTGGTTTCAGCCAGGGGCCGGCTGCGAACAGGGCTGTCGCGGCCAGGAGCAGCCACGGCACCAGAGCGCGAAACGACGGATTGTCGAGCGCCAAAAGGATCAGCGCGCCGGCCAGTGCACCCACGGCCGAAATCAGGCACAGCAGCAGCGCGCCGCGCCAGAAGTGCCTGATATCGGCCGAGTAGGCGAGGGTCGAGGTGATGTAGCCTGGAAATTGCGTCACCGAGGAGGTGGCGTTGGCGACGATCGGCGGCAGGCCGACCAACGTCATGGCGCCGAAGGTGATGAAGGTGCCGCCACCGGCGACCGCATTGGCGGCGCCTGACAGAAAGCCCGCCAGAAACAGCAGGATGGCATCGAAGACAGACATGAATTGCGGCCGCTCAAAACTGTGTTATTTCAGGCTTAGAAAGCCTGAACGACCGGCGCAACCCGGCACGGCAGGATTACGATGGTGCCATGCGAGCAGAAAATGCGCTGCCAAGGCGTGACAAAGCGGCGAAATAGCTGTATGTGCCCGCCCGTACCGGCCAGAAAGAATCTGCCGGACCCGTCAACAATGACGGTGTAGTCGCCCCTGCTGGATGTTTCAAAGACAAATGTCTTGGAGACAAAAGGCATAGCCAAGCGGTCAATGGAACTGCAAGGCGAGTGTCGGACGCTCTGACTGTCGGAAGAACAAGAAGTGGACTTTTGAGATGGATATTCTCCGTCAGCTCGAGGCCGAACAGGCCGCCAAGATCGAAGCCAAGCGCAAGCTTCCCGAATTCCAGCCCGGCGACACCGTGCGCGTCCAGGTCCGCGTGACCGAAGGCACCCGCACCCGCGTCCAGGCCTATGAGGGCGTCGTCATCGCCCGCGCAGGCGCCGGCTTCCAGGAGAACTTCACGGTTCGCAAGATTTCCTACGGCGAAGGCGTCGAGCGCGTGTTCCCGGTCTACTCGCCGATGGTTGAAGGCGTCGAGATCGTTCGCCGCGGCAAGGTGCGTCGCGCCAAGCTCTATTACCTGCGCGATCGTCGCGGCAAATCGGCCCGTATTTCGGAAAACACCGGCGTGCGCGCCCGCAAGCTGAATGATGAGGAGCGCGATGCGCTGAACGCCGAGAAGGCCCGCATCGAGGCCGAGAAGGTGGCAGCAGCCGAGGCCCTGGCCGTCGAGAAGGCCGCCCAGGACGCCGCCGAGAAGAAGGCCGCCGCCGAAGCCGAAGCAGCAGCCAAGGCCGCCGCGGAAGCGACCCCCGCCGAATAAGGTTTTCGGACATCCCATTCAAAAAGGCGGCTTCGGCCGCCTTTTTCGTTTCACCGGACTGTGAACGCTTTCAGCGCCAGAAACGGGATCCGCTGTTGACGGCACATTATCTTGTGTACTAAATAATCGTGTACAAAGTAATTGGAGATTTGATATGGCACTCTACACCACACAGGCTCACGTCACCGGCGGCCGCGCCGGTCATGGCGAGACCAGCGACGGTCTGCTCAAGGTCGATCTGGCAATGCCCAAGGAGCTCGGCGGGCCGGGGGGCGCCACCAATCCTGAGCAACTGTTCGCAATCGGCTATGCCGCCTGCTTCGAAAGCGCCATCCGCTTCGTCGCGCGCAAACAGAAGCTGTCGCTGACGGATGCCGGGGTAACCTCCACCGTCAGCCTGCTTCCCAATGGCGAAGGCTTTAAGCTCGGCGTCGCGCTCGCGGCGGAAACGAAAGGCCTTGATCAGGCGGCGGCGGAAGCGCTTGTATCGGAGGCGCACAAGATCTGCCCCTATTCCAACGCCATCAGGGGCAATGTCGACGTAGCGCTTTCGGTAAAGGCGGCATGACGGAAAAGACGACAAAGAGCACCAGCGACGTCCCGGCGGAGGCCACCGGGACGTTTCACGTTCCGCGGCTCGACCAGCAGCTGTGCTTCGCGCTCTATTCGGCAAGCGGGCTGATGACGAAGCTCTACCGCCCGCTGCTCGATCCGCTCGGCCTGACCTATCCGCAATATCTGGCCATGTTGGCGCTGTGGGAACGAGCTCCAAGCACGGTTGGCGAGCTTGGCGAAGCGCTTGGGCTGGATTCGGCGACGCTGACGCCGCTGCTCAAGCGGATGGAGGCTGGCGGACTGGTCACACGCCGGCGCGACCCCGCCGACGAGCGCCGGGTTATGGTCGAGCCGACAGCGAAGGGCCAAGCGTTGCGTGAGCAGGCCAAAAGCGTGCCGGCGGCGATGCTTTGCAACCTGCCGCTGGATGCCGACGAGTTGAAATCCCTGCACCGCACGCTGACGCGGTTCGTCTCCGGCTTGCGCAAGGCAGATGCCGGCATCGCGAAGCGGAGCTGATCGCTGCCGCGACACCGTTCAATCCTGAATCCCGGAAATGAAGGCACTGGAATCCGCTTTCGCGCATCCTGACGCAGCGGACCGTCTTGCATGACGCTTGCGGAAAGCTAAAGTCGGCGCCGTATTTTCCTGCAAGCCCGGCCATGTCCGGGTCCGTCAATTTCCGGGGAGTGTGTCATGACCAAATCGAAACTGCTGCTGGCAGGCCTGCTTGCCCTCGTCCTGACGCCCGTTGCCGCCTTTGCGCAGGCGCTGCCCGACCTCGGCGGCAAAAAGGTGGTGGTTGTGACCGAAAACGCCTATCCGCCGCTGCAGTTCATCGATGCCAAGACCGGCAAGCAGATCGGCTGGGAGTATGACGCGATGAACGAGATCGCCAAGCGGCTCAATTTCACGGTCGAGTACCAGAACACTTCCTGGGACGCGATGATCCAGGCGGTTTCCGACAACCAGTACAACATTGGCATGACCGGCATCACCATCAAGGACGACCGCAAGGAGAAGGTCGATTTCTCCGACCCCTATATGCGCTCGGAACAGTTCATGCTGGTGCGCGGCGATGAGAGCCGCTTCACTGACGACAAGACCTTCGGCGACTTCAAGGACGGGCTGATCGGCGCGCAGGCCGGCACCACGCCCTTCTACACCGCCGTCTACAGCGTGCTCGACGGCAATGAGCAGAACCCGCGCATCAAACTGTTCGAGACCTTCGGCGCGACCGTGCAGGCACTGAAATCAGGCGACGTCGATGTCGTTTTGACCGATGGCACCGCTGGCAAAGGCTATGTCGACGCCTCCGAGGGCAAACTGAAACTGATCGGCGGGCCGCTCGGCACCGAGGATTTCGGTTTCATTTTCCCCAAGGGTTCCGACCTGGTGAAGCCGATCAACGCGGCAATCGCTGCGTTGAAGGCGGACGGGACGTTCGATGCGCTGAACAAGAAATGGTTTCTTGATTACAAGATGGGGCAGTGATTTCGCGCTGACTTCGCGCTTGAACGCCCCCCTCTGCCCTGCCGGGCATCTCCCCCTCAAGGGGGGAGATCGGCTCTTTTTTCCGCTTTCGCCAATCACCAAAGTTGTAAAAAGAGTGCCGTCGACGAAGCTGCCAATCTCCCCCCTTGAGGGGGAGATGTCCGGCAGGACAGAGGGGGGCGCCTTGGCGCAATCCTTTTGATGCCTCCCGCCTCTTCGTCCAAAGCCGACTTCCCCTGGTGGCTTGTCGTTGCCGCAGCCCTCGCGATCGCGGTGGCCGTCTTCGTCGCCACCAGCAACCTCTATGCCCAGGTGTTCGCCACGGTCGCCAAGGGCATCGGCGTCACCATCTTCGTCACCGTGATCGCCTTCGTGCTGGCGTCGGCCATTGGGCTCGGCATCGCGCTGATGGGAATGTCCGGTTCGCGCTGGCTGCGCCAGATCGCGCGCTTCTATGTCGAGATCGTCCGCGGCGTGCCGATCCTGGTGCTGTTGTTCTGGATCGCCTTTGCCGGCGCGCCGGCCTTCGTCGCGGCCTGGAACGCGCTGACCGCGCCGCTGCAAAACGCCGGCCTGTTCGGCGAGCTTTTGGTGCGCGACGTGTCGCTGCTCTGGCGCGCCATCATGGCGCTGACCATCGGCTATTCGGCTTTCATCTCGGAGGTTTTCCGGGCCGGCATCCAGGCGGTGGAGAAGGGTCAGATCGAAGCGGCGAAGGCGCTTGGGCTGACACGCGCGCAGCGTTTCCGGCTGATCGTGTTCCCACAGGCAATCCGCACCATCCTGCCGCCGCTCGGCAATGATTTCGTCGCTTTGGTCAAGGATTCCTCGCTGGTCTCGGTGCTCGGCGTTGCCGACATCACGCAGATGGGCAAGGTCTACGCCGCCGGCTCCTTTCGCTTCTTCGAGACCTATTCGATAACGGCCTACATCTATCTCATCCTGACCGTCGGCCTGTCGCTGGCGCTCAGGGCGCTGGAGCGGCGGCTGCGCCGCCAGCACGAGGAATAGTTTTTCGGCCAAGGCAGCGCTACGATCCCCGAGCATTCCCCTTGAGGAGGTCCCCATGATCGTCGACAAAGCCAATGCGGCGCTGGATTCCGTCTATACGGCCGACACGCCGGAAGCGCTTGAGGAGGCCTATGCCGCGTGGGCCGCGACCTATGACAGCGAGACCGCCTCGCTCGGCTACCTCCTGCCTTTCCTGATCACCGCCTGGGTGGCGCGTCATGTGCCGGCGGGCGATGGCCCCTTGCTCGATGCCGGCTGCGGCACTGGCCTGTCGGGATCCTCGCTGAAGGCGCTCGGTTACCGCGACATTGCGGGGCTCGACCTCTCGTACGATATGCTGAAGATCGCCGGCAGCCGCAATGCCTACAGCGACCTGAAGCAGGCAATGCTCGGCGAAACGCTGCCGTGGCCGGACGGCCACTTCCGCGCCTTCTTCTCGACCGGCGTGTTCACCATCAGCCATGCGCCGGCGACAGGCCTGCACGAACTGGTGCGCATCACCCGCCAGGGCGGCCACGCCATCTTCACCGTGCGCGACCAGGTGTTCGAGAGCGGCGGCTTCCAAGCCGTGTTCGACGAGCTGGAGCAGGCAGGGAAATGGCGGCCGATCGAGGAAAGCCCGTGGTTCCGCTGCTATGCGATCGCCGAGCCTGACGCGCTGGTGAAGACGTTTGTGTTTGAAGTGTTGTGACTCCACTTACCTTCTCCCCTTGCGGGAGAAGGTAAAGGCGCTGAACGCCGCAATTGCCGAAAACCCAAAACATTGGTATGAGCCACGCCATGGAAGAGCTTTTTGGCGATCCGGCCTACAAGGGGTTCGTGCTGCAGGACAGGAAACGCCTGCCGTCGCGTTTTTCCGCGCGCGTGTCCGGGGCGCTGACCAGCCGACTACCCTAGGCCGACCTGTTCGGGTCCCTTTCGCCGGGCCTGAGGTCCGGTACCTGCTCTTTCCCATTCTCATATCGACGGATTTACGCACATGAGCGCACCGCGCACCCTCTACGACAAGATTTTCGACGACCATGTCGTCGATCGCCAGGACGACGGCACCTGCCTGCTCTACATCGACCGCCACCTGGTCCATGAAGTGACCAGCCCGCAGGCCTTCGAAGGCCTGCGCATGACCGGCCGTAAAGTCCGGCATCCGGAAAAGACGCTGGCCGTGGTCGATCACAATGTCTCGACCTCGCCCGAGCGCAAGTTCGGCATCAAGAACGAGGAAAGCCGCATCCAGGTCGAGGCGCTGGCCAAGAACGCCAGGGATTTCGGCGTCGAATATTATTCCGAGAACGATATCCGCCAGGGCATCGTCCACATCATCGGTCCGGAGCAGGGCTTTACTCTGCCCGGCATGACCATCGTCTGCGGCGACAGCCACACCTCGACGCATGGCGCTTTCGGCGCGCTGGCGCATGGCATCGGCACGTCCGAGGTCGAGCATGTTCTGGCGACGCAGACGCTGATCCAGCGCAAGGCCAAGAACATGCTGGTGCGTGTCGACGGCCAGTTGCCGGAGGGCGTCACCGCCAAGGACATCATCCTGGCCATCATCGGCGAGATCGGCACCGCCGGCGGCACCGGCTATGTCATCGAATATGCCGGCGAAGCGATCCGTGCGCTGTCGATGGAAGGCCGCATGACGATCTGCAACATGTCGATCGAAGGCGGCGCGCGCGCCGGCCTGATCGCCGCCGACGAGACGACCTTCGCCTATGTCAAGGACAAGCCGCGCGCGCCGAAGGGCGCGTCCTGGGATGCGGCACTCGAATATTGGAAGACGCTGCAGTCCGACGAAGGCGCGCATTTCGACAAGGTGATCGTGCTCGACGCGGCCAAGCTGCCGCCGATCGTCTCCTGGGGCTCCTCGCCCGAGGATGTCGTGTCGGTGCAGGGCATCGTGCCGAACCCGGACGACATCGCCGATGAAAACAAGCGCACCTCCAAGCAGCGCGCGCTCGACTATATGGGTCTGACGCCGGGCACCAAGATCACCGACATCACGCTCGACCGCGTCTTCATCGGTTCGTGCACCAACGGCCGCATCGAGGATCTGCGCGCCGTCGCCAAGGTGGTCGAAGGCAAGACGGTCAGCCCGCATGTCGATGCGATGATCGTGCCCGGCTCCGGCCTGGTCAAGGAACAGGCGGAAGCCGAAGGTCTCGACAAGATCTTTGTCGCCGCCGGCTTCGACTGGCGCGAGCCGGGCTGCTCGATGTGCCTTGCCATGAACGACGACCGGCTAAAGCCGCATGAACGCTGCGCCTCGACCTCGAACCGCAATTTCGAGGGCCGGCAAGGCTTCAAGGGCCGCACCCATCTCGTGTCGCCGGCGATGGCGGCCGCGGCGGCGATCGCCGGCCACTTCGTCGACATCCGCGAGTGGAAGTAACCCGGATTTGAACAGAACCCGAGCCGCGCCCGGCTCGGGTCAGCTCTTTCCGTCGCGGCGGACGAGCTCGTGGAACTCCTCGCGGCGTCCCGGCTGTTCGGCCGCGACCACTAGCGCAAGCTGTTGTTCCTCGAAGAGCTTGAACCATTCGTCCCATTCGACGAGTTCATAGCCTCCCGCATTGAGCGGCCGTTCAGGCTGGTCCTGATCCTGATAGGCGTGCTGGCCGAAGACCAGCCTCAACATGGGCTGCGTCCCCGCTTCCGGCGATATGTCGACGATTGCGGGAAAGCCGGCGCGCCCGGCAGCCCATGAGCGGATCGCATCGTGGTCGGTCAGTGTGATTGTGTCGGCCATGGGTCGCTCCAGATTGTGAACGGAGGAACGCTGACTGGGGACTGCGGTTCCCTGACATTATTTTGAGACGGCGGTCCTGCTTACCGCTTTCGCTTAACCGCTTGTTTGGGCTTGCCCTCTAAGCTCTTCCCTGACGTAAGCCAGGGGAAGTCACAGTCGGTTGGACACGGGTCTGCTCATTGCGCTGCTCAACCCGACGATCGCGCTGGCGCTCGGCGCGGCGTTCCTTGTGCTATGGTCCTATCAGCGCCACCGCCCCTATCTGGCCGTTTTGGCGATCAGCTACAGTCTCTCGGCGGCTGGCTTCCTGCTGCAGTATTTCACCTTGCCCATCGGGATGCCGCTGACCAAGCTTACGTCGAACATCTGCTTCACCATCGCCGCGTGCTGCCTGGCCAGCGCTGTCATCCACCGCTATGGCCGCAAGGTGCCCTATGTGGGGATCGCCGTGCTGGCCGGCGGCGGCCTGGCGTCGTTGTGCTGGTTCCTGTTCGTCGCGCCGGATCTCACCTGGCGCATCCTGGCGATGAATTTCGCATTCGGCGGCATCAGCCTTCTGGTTGCTGCCGAACTGCGCCCGGTGCGCAACAACGGCCCGACCGAAAAAATCCTGTTCGTGCTGTCGCTGCTGTCGGGCGTCAATTTCTTCGTGCGCACCCTTGCCGTCGTCATCGCGCATGGGCCCTTCGCCAGCTATGACGGGTTCTATGGCTCGTCCTACTGGACGACGGCGCTGCTGTCGCACGCGCTGCTCTCGCTGCTCATTGCGTTGTGCCTGTTTTCCGCCGCGGCACTCGACGTGTTGAAGGCATTGAAGACCGAGACCTATACCGACCCCCTGTCGGGCCTGCTCAACCGGCGTGGCTTCGAGGAACGCGGCATGCGGCTCTTGCAGCACTGCGCCTCGGCCCGGTTCCCGGTCGCGCTGGTGTTGGCCGACCTCGATCACTTCAAGGCGCTCAACGATGTGCATGGGCATGGCGCGGGCGATCGCGTGATCGCCGACTTCGCCGCCAAGCTTCGGTCGGCGGCCGGCGCGCGCGGTGTTGCCGGGCGTATCGGCGGCGAGGAATTCGCGGTGCTGCTGCCACTCAGCGATCTTGCCGCGGCCCGGCTGTTCGCCGAGGCGGTGCGCACCGTCTATTCGGCCGGTCATGTCGACGGACTTCCCCAGGGAACGAGGGTGACGGCAAGCTTCGGCGTGGCGGCCCGCAGCGGTGGCGAGGCGCTGGAGCCGCTGATGCGCCGTGCCGACGATGCGCTCTACAAAGCCAAGAAGAACGGCCGCGACAGTGTACGCCTGTCCTATGAGCGGCCGGAAACGGCGTTCCTGCCGGAGCCGCTCAAGACCGGCTGAATCTGCCCGGACGGGACGGCGTTAACGTCTTCTTCGCCCGTCGATGATTAGCTGTCGGCGCGGGTGCGGGAGAACATGAGCGGCGCCAACTTCATCCTGTTGATCAATCTGTCGGTTGCCGGCCTGCTGGCGGCATCCTTCATGGCGGTCGCCTTCCACGATGTCGGCCGCGCGCCGGCGCGCTGGCTGGCATTTGGCTATCTGCTGGGCATGGCCTATTCGGCCATCGAATTCTCCATTCCCGCTTTCTCCGACGCGCGGCTCCCGGTCGTGGCCGCCTTCGCGGTTTTCCTTGCCGCCACCATTGCGTTCAATGGCGGGCTTGCCCGCAAATACGGCGTGGCACTGCCCTGGAAGCCGATGCTGTTGTTCCTGTTGACCACCACCATAGCTGTGTATTTCGTGCAGGATCTGCCCCGCCAGTCGCTGATCCGCATCATGGCTTACCAGCTTCCCTATGCGGTCATGCAGTTTGTGGGGCTGGCCATTGTCTGGTCATCGAGGCAAAAGCTTGCCCGTCTCGATCGCATGTTGATGGCCGTGCTGGCGGCGAGCGGTCTGCAGTTTGCCTCCAAACCGTTCATCGCGCATGCGCTTGGCGGCTGGGGCGCCAATCCGCAGGCCTATCTGCAAAGCAACTACGCGCTGGTGTCGCAATCGCTCGGCACTGTCTTTGCGCTGGCGCTGGCGCTGCTGATGCTGGCCATCCTGGTTCGCGACGTGCTCGCCGAAGTGACGTCGAAGTCGGAAACGGACACGCTGTCGCGTCTGCTCAACCGCGGCGGCTTCACCCGGCATGCCGAGCTGGCGGTGCTTGGCGCGATGCGGCAAGGCGTGCCGGTCGCGCTGGTCATCGCCGATCTCGATCATTTCAAGAGCGTCAACGAC
>NZ_RZQI01000791.1:0-2795 GCF_003998335.1 Mesorhizobium sp. M7A.F.Ca.CA.002.05.1.1
TGCGTAGGCAGCGCGCGCATCCCCTCCAACGGCGAGCAGGTTGCGGCGGTAGCCTGTCCGCTCGAACGCCAGCCAGACAAGGCCAAGCACGATGAGCAGGACGAGCATCCCCGAAAGTCCGCCATAGCTGTCTGCAAGACCGAGCAGCCATTGCGGCGCCAGACCGCCGGCCATGGGCAGCATCTCTAGCGTAATGCCCTGGAAGGCGAGGAACGTGCCCAAGGTTGCGATTATCGGCTGGACGCGCACGACTGCGATGAGGAAGCCGTTCAACAGGCCGGACAAGATGCCGACGCCCAGCGAAGCGCCGATGATTGTCACCGGATCGGCCCACCCATTCGGCACGAGGATCGACGTCACCATGGCATTGACGAGCCCCGCAAGCGGCCCGACCGAAAGGTCGATCCCGCCCTCTCCTGAAAGCACGGGCGCGGTCTGGGCCATGGCGGTGATGATGAACGGCGCCACGCCGATGAGCATGCCGTTCCAGTTCGTCACATCGGTAAAAGCGGGGCTGGCGAAGGCGTTGAGAGCAGTAAAAATGACCACCGCAATGAGCACGGGCCATGCGTAGCTGCGGTCGCCGAGCCACTTCATGTCGAGGTCTCCAGTCGGCGTTGCGAGAACATCGCATCGATCAATGCGCGTTCACTAAGGTCGCCGCGCTCGACGATCGCGCTGACGGCGTGATCGTGAAACACAACCACCCGGTGGCAAAGCAGGCACAGTTCCACCAGTTCGGTCGACAGCATCAGGATGGAAACGCCGCTCAAAGCGAGATTATTGAGCACCTCGTAGAGGTCGCGCTTGGCACCCAGATCCACACCACGCATCGGATCGTTCAACACCAACACACGCGGTTGGGTGGCGATCAGACGCCCGAGTAGCGCCTTCTGCTGGTTGCCGCCACTCAGCGCCGATATCGGCGTGTCGAGCCCAGCCATCTTGACCCTGGTCCGCCGAGTGACCTCGCCGGCGACCTCTATCCGCTTCCTTGTGCCCAGCACACCCCAACGGGCGAATGAGCCGAGCGCCGATACGGTCACGTTGTCGAGCACCGACAGCGGGGCGAAGATACCCTCGGATTTGCGGTCGCGCGGCAGGAACGCGATCTTCGCGCGCGCCGCGTCGCGTTGCGACCGTATGGTCATGGTCCCGACGTGCACTGTCCCCGTGGGCGCGCGACGCAGACCAGCGATGCACTCCAGCAGGGCGACCTGGCCGTGCCCCTCCAGCCCCCCCACGCCAATGATCTCGCCGCGACGAAGGTCGAGATCCAGTGTCGGCTTGCCTTCGAGAACCGACAGGCCTCGCACGCCGACGATCACCTCGGCATTGGCGGGAATAGTCTCGCCGCAGCCTTCGCCTTCCGCCGCCCGCGCACCTTCGCGCGTCGACATCAGGTCGAGCAGGATTTCGCTCGATACTGCGCCGCGCTCCAGCGATGCGACGCTCCGGCCAGATCGAAGTACCGTCGTGCAATCGGCAAGGGCGTGAATCTCGTCCATGCGATGCGAGACAAATAGGATCGATCGCCCTTCGCCACGGAAACTTCGTAGCACTTCGAAGAGACGATCGCGGTCTTCGATATCGATCGCGGAGGTCGATTCATCGAGGATAAGCAGGCGCCAGGGCCGCATAAGAGACCGTGCGACGCCGATCATCTGGCGGTTGGCGAGCGATACCGTGCCGGCCAGCCGCTCGATATCAAGATTGCCGATACCGACAGCCGCCAGTGCTTTCCGCACGGCTTCGCGCTCGCGCAAGGGGGTCATCTTGCGACGGATCATGCCGTCCAGGCCCAACATGACATTGTCACGAATTGACATGTCTGGAAGGACCAGCGTCTCCTGGAACACCGTAGCAATGCCGGCGTCCTGCGCGGCACGCGGATTCGCGAAACTGGCTTGCCGGCCGAGCCAATCCAGTGTGCCCGCTTCTGCGCGGACGATGCCGCTGAGTATCTTGATCAGCGTGCTCTTGCCCGAACCATTCTCTCCGACAACGGCATGGATTTCGCCCTCGCGGATCGACAGCGAGCAGGAATCAAGCGCGATCGTTTCGCCAAATGTCCGGCGAAGCCCATCCGCGGACAGAAGCAGCGGCATGCCCTTGCGGTCGGCGGGCGGTTCTATCGCGCGCTGATGGACCGCGCTCTTCATATGCGCATACTCAGATGCGGTTCGCGGCCATAGAGCGCCACGAGCCCGACGATCAGGAAACCGAGGAATATCTGCTGTGCCGCCTGGTCGAGCCCGAGACCGACAAGGAGGGTGCTAAGTTCTGTTACGACAAGACAGCCGGCAATTGTGCGCCCATAGCCGCCGCGCCCGCCGGTCAGCGGCGTGCCGCCGACGACGACTGCTGCGACAGTGGTGAAGAGGTAGGCTGCGCCGACGGTCGGATCGGCCGCTCCGCTGAAGCCTGCAAGTAGAATGCCCGTCGTCGCTGCCAGGAAGGCACTGAGCGCGTAGACACTCATCCAGACGAGCAGCATCGGCACGCCGGCCAATTCGGCGGCGCGAGGATTTGCCCCTGCGGCGAACATCCAGCGGCCGAGCTTGGTCTTGCGCTCGAGGAATAGGATGCCGCCGGCGATGAGCAGCCAGATCACCACGGAGCCGGGCAGCGGGATGGGACCGGTCTTGCCGATAACCGAAACCATGTTGACGAGCCAATCAGGCACCAAGCCCGAAACCTCGCCATGCGTCCCTGCCCAGATGGCGCCAAGGATGATCGAGCCGCTCGCCAGCGTCACCACGAGCGGGTTGAGCTGCAGGTATCGGGATGCAAAG
>NZ_RZQI01000792.1:0-2794 GCF_003998335.1 Mesorhizobium sp. M7A.F.Ca.CA.002.05.1.1
AGTCGTCAGTTCCCGAACCCTCAACCGATACCGAAAGCGAACCGGAGCCGCCCGCGGTCGCGCCAACGCCGACACCAAAACCCGACATCGCGGAGCCCGAGGCTCAGCCGCCCAACGTTGGCCCGCAGCCGTCGCAAAAGCCGGCGGACGCGGACGAGAAGAAGATGCTGCCCGATCCGCGCTCGGCCGATCTGCCCGACGAGAAAATGCCAGCCGAGGAAGTCGCCTGCCGCGAACGACTGAAGACGCTCGGCGTCGAATTCGAAGAACACAAGGCGGAAAGCCAGCCCGAAATCGGCTGTTCGATCCCATACCCCATCGTGCTGAAGAACCTTGGAAAGTCCGTCGCCATCGGCCCCGGCACCGAGCTCAATTGCAAGATGGCCGAGGCGACGGCGCGTTTTGCCGCCGATGTCATCCAGCCGGCGGCGAAAGCCGAATTCGGTGAGGACCTGAAATCGATCGGCCAGGCATCGGCCTTTGTCTGCCGGCCACGCAACGGCACCCGAAAACTGTCGGAACACGCGTTCGGCAACGCGCTCGACATCGCCAGCTTCACGCTGTCGGACGGCAAGAAGATCGAGGTCGGCCCGGCGCCGCCGGAGAAGGACGCCAAATTCCTCAATGCCGTGCGCAAGGCCGCCTGTGGACCCTTCAAGACGGTGCTCGGTCCGGGCGCCGATGCCGATCACTCCCTGCATTTCCATCTCGATCTCGAACCGAGACGGCATGGCGGGACGTTCTGCCAATAGCCGAAAGCGCACTCAGGAATTGGGCTAAATCTATTGCAGAGCGCTCGGCGGGAGCGGCTTGTCGATCTCGGCCCTCATGATCAAAACACCACGTGTAAAATCATCAAAATCTTCGATACTCATGCTGCAAGTCTCTTGGACGAAACTTTTATGCCGGAATTGAACCACAACATACTTCTGCTGATCCCTGTCCAGCTTCAGAAGAAAGGCAAACGAATAGGGACTCCTGCGTAAAGTTACATACACTTCACGCAGATCCCGGGCGGTGAAGAACCGTTTTATCGTACGCCAGATCGACATTTACCCCTCCAACCGCAATTATTATAAAACTAGTAGGCGCCTTGTCGAAGATGAATTGCCCTCGCCGATGATCCGCGTGCCGCAATTCGGCCGCAGGCATGAACGCGGGCGCTGAGTTTTCCTTTACCCTTGATCGTTAAAATGCCGGATATCCATCAACGGGATTCCGCCAATGGCCGGCAAATTTCGGGCCGTGTTTTTCGCCACCGCGCGCCAGACAAAATATGCAGCAATGCTGACCGCCGGCCTGGCGCTGGCGGCGCTTTCCGCCTGCAACACCGGCAGTGTGCTGTCGCTGCAGCCGGCCGTCGACGTCGGCGCGCAGACGGCTGCCGTGCCGCAATATGCCGGCATGCAGAAGCTTGTCCCTTCCAATCCATACATGACGCAGGCCGCTTATCCGCGCATGGACGAGCCGATGTCGCCCGTCGAGCAGATGCCGGCCAGCGAAACCGACTGCCGGCAGCAATTGAAGCGTCTCGATGTCGCCTACACCGACCTGGCGCCGATCCATGAAGGCCAGTGCGGCATCGATTATCCGGTCAAGGTTTCGGCCATCGGCAACATCCAGATGAAACCCGCGGCAACCCTGACCTGCGACATGGCCGCCACCTTTGCCGGCTGGACGAAGAACGAGCTCGTCCCCTCCGCCCGCTGGCGCTATTTCTCCGGCGTCAAGACCATCCACCAGGGCTCCAGCTATTCCTGCCGCAGGATTGCCGGCGAAGGTGTCCTGTCCGAGCATGGCAAGGGAAATGCGCTCGACGTCATGAGCATCGAACTCAACAATGGCGACGACATTGACGTGCGTAAGCCCGGCCTGTTCGCTTTCCGCACCCGCGGCTTCCTCAACAATGTGCGCGCCGACGGCTGCCAGTACTTCACCACCGTGCTCGGCCCCGGCTACAATTACGACCACCGCAACCATTTCCATTTCGACATCAAGAACCGCAAAAACGGTTATCGCGCCTGCCGTTAGGAAGAGATCAGCCTAATCGGCGCCACCGGTTGAAGCGGCGATCTGCCGTGCAACCAAGTCCTGGATGCGCCAGAGATTCCGGTCGCGGATGCCGCTCTCTTCAAGCTTGCTCACGGTCCTGAACAAATACTGCGCCGAAGAGCCCCAATGACCGGCAGCCCGCGCCAGCGTGTCGGCAACCTGCTCCAACGGCAACCGGCCGGCATAGGCGCTGCCGTCCGGCGCGGCGACGAAAGCCAAGGCACGCAGCGGCCCGTCCCTGGTCTTGACCTTGATCCAGCATGGCACGTTGGTTGGCGGGTTGGCATCGATCTCGCGGCGCATCAACTGGCCGAGTTGCCCGAAATGATCTTCCGCGGGCAGCCGATAGACGATGCCGCTGCAGCTGCCGCCTCGATCGAGCGCCAGCATCAGGGCCGGCAAATCGCGGGTTCCGCGCCAGCGGGTCAGCTTCAGGCAGAACGAGCGGTGCCATCCCGGCGCCGTGGCCGGGCGCTGCTCGACATAGGCGAATTCGGGGTTCCAGATCAACGACCCGTAGGCAAAGACCCAAAGCGTCTCGGGACGATGCTGCAAAAGCAGCTTTTCGACCAGGCCATCGAACTCCACATCGGTGTGCTCGCTGGTTCCGGGCTCTGGCCCGGGATCAGGCTCGACACGCTCAACTTGCGCGACAAGCTCGGCGGTCAACGCCATTGGCTTGCGGCCTGCCGGCTTCCGCTCCATTGCTGCCCCCGCGAGGAAACGATGCCCACGATAGACC
>NZ_RZQI01000793.1:0-2782 GCF_003998335.1 Mesorhizobium sp. M7A.F.Ca.CA.002.05.1.1
ATATAGCCCTCCCGGATGCCGGCGGCAAAGTCGGACAGCACCGAAAAGACCGGCTGCCCTCTCGCCTTCAAGGTTTCCACGACCGCTGTCAGGGTCGGATGGTCCGGACCGACAACGGCGATGGCCCTCGATTTCGCCGCCAGCCTGCGCATCTGCGAGGCGATCTCGTCGGGAGCCAGGGAACTGGCGAAATCGATGGTCGCAACGCCGCGGAAGCGCTGCGATCGCGAGATGGCCAGTTCGAGTTCCCGCGCGAAGTCGCCGTAGAAGGCATCATTGCCCCGCAGCAGCAGGAAGCCCAGCCGGTACTCCGGCAATTCCTGGCGCATGCGCTGCTTGATAAGGCCGGCGGCGTGGTAGCCGATATCGGTAGCGGTCTCGTAGACGCGGCGCGCTGTCTCTTCGCGCACCGGCAGCCGGTTGTTCAGCACACGGTCGACGGTGGCGACACTGACGCCCGAGATGCGCGCCAGATCTGATATTGTCGGCCGCTTCACCATGCTTGCCTCGTCGGGTTTGCTTGAGCCTTCGTACATCATCCTGATGGGAAATGATAGAAACTATCTTTGTGATGTTGAGTCCATCATCGGTCGGCGTTACTTTGACGCTCGAAACCAAAGGATTTCAGGACATTCGCTCTGGCGGATGCCTTTGCCGAGGGAGGCAATCATGTCCACTGCGCCGTCCCGGCGTGACTACAGCCTGATCGGCCGCGACGCCAAGCTCGCCGTCGAGACCGGCCTATCGGCGGCCGAGTGGTATCACACCGACGTGCCGCGCAAGCAGATGAAGGAGCTGATGCAGCGCTCCGACGGGCCCGCGATCCGCGATACGGCAATCTGGTTCGCCGCGCTGATCGTCAGCGGCGCCGGCGGTGCCTGGTTCTGGGGCAGTTGGTGGTGCGTGCCGTTCTTCTTCGTCTATGGCGTGCTCTACGGCTCCTCGACGGATTCACGCTGGCACGAATGCGGTCATGGCACCGCCTTCCGGACGCAGTGGATGAACGATGCGGTCTATCAGATCGCCTGCTTCATGATCATGCGCAATCCGGTGACCTGGCGCTGGAGCCACACCCGCCACCACACCGACACCGTCATCGTCGGCCGCGACCCGGAAATCTCGGTCATGCGGCCGCCTGATTTGGTTCGCGCCATGCTGGGCTTCGCTGGCGTGCTCGACGCCTGGCATGCGATGTCAGACATGCTGCGCAACGCCGCCGGCACCGTCAGCGCCGCCGAAAAGACCTTCATTCCCGAACAGGAACAGCCCAAAGCGATCCGCGTCGCCCGCATCTGGACGGCGATCTATGCCGCCACCGTAGGGCTGGCGCTCTATACCGGTTCGTTCCTGCCGCTGATGCTGGTCGGCCTGCCCAGGCTCTACGGCGCCTGGCATCACGTCATGGTCGGGTTGCTGCAGCATGGCGGCCTGGCCGACAATGTCACCGACCACAGGCTGAACAGCCGCACCGTCTACATGAACCCGATCAGCCGCTTCATCTACTGGAACATGAACTACCATGTCGAGCATCACATGTTCCCGATGGTGCCGTACCATGCGCTGCCGAGGCTGCACGAACTGATCAAGCACGATCTGCCGGAGCCGACACCGTCGATCCTGGCCGGCTATCGCGAGATGATCCCGGTCTTCCTGCGCCAGCTGCGCAACGAGGACTATTTCCTCAAGCGCGAGCTGCCGCCGACCGCACGGCCATATCGCGAAGAATTCCACAACGACACTATCGCCGCCGCGGCGGAATGATCGTGCTTCTATCCGATCTAGACTGTTTGTTTTAACGCAATTCCGGGCGGAAAACCGCTGCGCAATTTTCCTGGATTTGCTTTTGGGGAGGACTTGAATGAGCGACTGGGTCGAGGCCTGCGCCACCGGCGACATAGACGAGGAGGATGTGATGCGCTTCGACCATGGCGGCCGCACCTTCGCCATCTATCGCAGCCCCGACGACGAGTTCTTCGCCACCGACGGCCTGTGCACGCATGAAAAGGTGCACCTGGCCGACGGGCTGGTGATGGATGACATCATCGAATGCCCCAAGCACAATGGCCGCTTCAACTACAAGACGGGTGACGCCCGCGGCGCGCCGGTCTGCGTCAACCTGAAGACCTATCCGGTCAAGGTCGACGCCGGCAAAGTCCTGATTCAGATCGGATGACCGACATGGCGGGGGGAATGGTCATCATCGGCGCCGGCGAATGCGGTGGGCGCGCGGCACTGGCGCTGCGCGACCTCGATTATCAGGGGCCGGTGACGCTGGTCGGCGACGAGCCGCATCTGCCCTATGAGCGCCCGCCTCTGTCCAAGGAGGCGATGGCCAGCGATGCGCCCGAGATCAAGGCGATCGCCAGCGACGCAATTCTGGCCGAGAAATCGATCCGGCATGTCCATTCCGTCCAGGCCGTGACGATCGATCGCGCGGCGCATGCGGTGCGTCTGTCGGACGGATCGGTCCTGCCTTACGACAAGCTCCTGCTGGCAACGGGTTCGACGCCGCGCAAGCTGCCGATGCCCGGCCTTGGCGCGCACTGCGTCTATCTCAGGACCTTCGCCGACGCGCTCGCGATTCGCGCGCACCTCACCCCCGGCAACCGGATCGCCATCATCGGCGGCGGTTTCATCGGTCTCGAACTCGCGGCCGCGGCCCGCAAGCTCGGCGCTGATGTCACCGTCATCGAGGCGCAGCCGCGCATCCTGATGCGCGGCGTGCCGGCGGAGATCGCCGAAATCATCCATGATACGCATGTCGCCGAGGGCGTCGATATCC
>NZ_RZQI01000794.1:0-2780 GCF_003998335.1 Mesorhizobium sp. M7A.F.Ca.CA.002.05.1.1
GACCGGCTCGACCTGATCGCCAATGCGGCCGCCATGGGTGATGTGCTGATGGACGGGCTGAAGGGGCTGGCGAAGCGGTTTCCGTTCATCGCCGACGTGCGCGGCAAGGGCCTGCTCACCGGCGCCCAGATGGTTGCCGATCCAGAGACGCTGAGGCCGATCGACCAGACCAAGAAAGCCACGCAGCGGCTGCTCGACCTCGCCTATGAGCGCGGGCTGATCATCTATGGCCGCAGGGTCAAGGGTGGCGTCGACGGCGACAATTTCATGGTCGCGCCGCCGATGATCGTCACCAGCGAACAGGTCGGCGAGATCGTTTCCATCATCGGCGACTCGCTGGAGTTGCTGGCTGCCGAACTCGACCTGCCGGTCGAAGGCTGAGGCGACAAAGATGGCGCCTAGAAAAGTCATCATAACCTGCGCCGTCACCGGCTCGGTGCACACGCCGTCAATGTCGCCCTATCTGCCGGTGACGCCGGACCAGATCGCGGCGGAGGCGATCGCGGCGGCCGAAGCCGGCGCGTCGATCCTGCATCTGCACGCCCGCGACCCGAGGGATGGCCGCCCGACCGCCGATCCGGACGTCTACATGCAGTTCCTGCCGCGCATCAAACAGGCGACCGATGCGGTGATCAACATCACCACCGGCGGCTCGTCGCTGATGACGCTCGATCAGCGGCTGGCAGCCCCTTTGCGGGCTGAACCCGAAATGTGCTCGCTCAACATGGGTTCGATGAATTTCGCGCTGTTCCCGATGCTCGACAAGCCAAGGGAATGGCAGCACGAGTGGGAACCCAAGCTGCTCGAAGCGACGCGCGACACCATCTTCAAGAACACCTTCGCCGACATGGAGGGCGTGCTGGAGCGGCTGGGCAAGGGCTGCGGCACGCGCTTCGAATTCGAATGCTACGATGTCGGCCATCTCTATTCGCTGGCGCATTTCCGCGACCGGGGTCTGGTGTCGGGGCCGCTGTTCATTCAGTTCGTGCTGGGCATTCTTGGTGGCATCGGCGCCGACCCGGAGAACCTCGTCCATATGAAGCGGATCGCCGACAAATTGTTCGGCGACAGCTACCAGTTCTCGGTGCTGGCCGCCGGCCGCCAGCAGATGCCGCTGATTTCGATCGCCGCGGCGATGGGCGGCAATGTCCGGGTCGGGCTGGAAGACAGTCTCTATGATGGCCGCCAGTTGGCGAAATCCAATGCCGACCAGGTGCGCCGCATCCGTGGCATTCTCGACGGGCTGTCTCTGGAGGTTGCAACGCCAACCGAAGCGCGCGACATGCTGGCGCTCAAGGGCGGCGACCGGGTGGCGTTTTGAGAGACGACCGTGATCAATCCAACATCCAATGACGTCCTCTTACGCCCCGGCCGGATCGAAGACGTCGAAACCATCCACGCGGCGATCCTGAAGCTCGGCACGCATATCGGCGCGCCCGAGGAGATCTTCTCGACGCCGGACGATCTCAGAACGTACGGCTTTGGCGAAAAACCCGCCTTTTCGACCCTGATCGCCGAAGTCGGCGGGGAATTTGCCGGGCTTTGCCTGCATTTCCCGATCTTTTCGACCTGGATGGGGCGGCCTGGCGTCTATGTGCAGGACCTCTATGTCGAGGACCGGTTTCGCGGCCGCAAGATCGGCGAGCGGCTGTTGCGGCATGTTGCGGCGCAGTGCCGGAACGAAGGCGGCGTCTATCTCCGGCTGTCGGTCGACACCGACAATGAAGGCGCCAAGACTTTCTACGAAAGGCTGGGCATCGCCTGGTCGAGCTATGAGCAGACCCAAAAAATCATCGGCGAGGCCTTCTTTGCCTTCGCCGACGCGCCGGAAAACGGGGATCACAAATGAAAGCCTTCTATGCCGAGGAACAAAAGCGTCACGACCCCAAGGCCTTCCTGTCAAGCGGTGCGGCACAGCCCAATCCGGAACAGCCGGAGCGCGTCGAGAGATTGTTAGCCGGCGCATTATCTGCGGGTTGCACGATCGAGCGGCCTCGCAATCATGGGCTCGGTCCGGTCGCGGCGGTGCATACGCCCGAATATCTGGATTTCCTCGAGCATATCTACGCGCGCTGGCAGCGCATCGAGGGTGCTTCGGCCGAAGTGATCCCCAACATCCATCCGATCGCGCGCAACGGCTCGTATCCGGCCTCGGCAGTCGGCCAGGCCGGCTACCATATGGCCGACACCGCTTGCCCGATCTCGGGCGAGACTTGGCAAAGCGCGCTGTGGAGCGCCTGGACCGCGGTCGATGCGGCCGAGGCGGTGATGTCAGGCGTACCGGCCGCCTACGCGCTATGCCGCCCGCCCGGTCACCACGCCTTTGCCGATGTCGCCGGCGGCTTCTGTTTCATCAACAACTCGGCCGTCGCGGCGCAGGTTCTGCGTAAGCAGGCCGCACGGGTGGCGATCCTCGATGTCGACCTGCATCACGGCAACGGCACGCAAGGCATCTTCTACGCACGGCCGGATGTGCTGACCGTCTCGCTGCATGCCGATCCCGTGCGCTTCTATCCGTTCTTCTGGGGCCATGCCGACGAGCGCGGCGAAGGGCCAGGCCTCGGCTACAATTTCAACCTGCCGCTGCCGCGCAAATCCGACGACGCGGCGTTTCTCGAGGCGCTCGAGGTGGCGTTCCAGCGCATCCGTGCCTTTTCGCCGGACGCGCTGGTCGTGGCGCTCGGCCTCGACGCGTTCGAGGGCGATCCGTTCGGCGGACTTTCGGTGACGACGCCGGGTTTCTTGCGCATCGGCGAGGCTATCGCAAAGCTCGGCCTGCC
>NZ_RZQI01000795.1:0-2774 GCF_003998335.1 Mesorhizobium sp. M7A.F.Ca.CA.002.05.1.1
GTGGGCAGCCTCTACAACCGCTATGGCGGCGTCGCCGGTTCGGCCTATGTGGTGGCTGGCGTCGGCTTCAACGTGCTGAAGAACAACAATGTGGTTTTGGTGCCGATCCGCACCGGTGTCGGTGCCCGGCTTGGCGTCAATCTCGGCTATCTGAAGCTTACCGAGCGCGCCACTTGGAATCCGTTCTAAGCTGAAGTCCTTGGCTGTCGTTGCACAAAACCGGGACCGCTTTTGGGTCGACATGCATTAAACTCGTGGCGTTGCGGCAAACCCTTGCCGCAACGCTGGATTTCCGCCATGTCAACGTGGCACAGTCAAAGCGCTCCATGCGCTTTTGGTTTATCTGGTTTGATGCTTACCGGCCACAACGGGTAGTCACTTGGTCCAGTCGGTCCTGTTCTTCGTCCTCGGCTTTCTCTGTGCTGGCTTTCTGGCGCTCATGGTGGCTCCGGCCATATGGCGTCGTGCGGTCACGCTTACACGCAGACGCGTCGAATCCTCGATCCCTCTGACGCAAACCGAAATCCAGGCGGACAAGGATCGCATCCGCGCCGAATACGCCATGACGACGCGCCGCCTGGAAATCAGCGTCAAGGCGTTGCGAGAGAAGACGGCCGAACAACTGGTCGAGATCAATCGCGGTCGCGAGGCCATGAAGGGCCTGGCGGTCGAGCGGACGGACAAGAACCAGGCGCTGACCGAACTGGGTGCGAAGAACGAAGCGCTGCGCCAGCGAGAGGGCGAGTTGCAGCAGCTTTCGGAGCGTCTGAAGGAAACCGAACGCAAGCTGGAAAAGCGTGCACTTGAGCTGCAAAAGCTGGAGCGCATGTATGACGACGCCAGTTTTTCCTCGAGCAGCCGGCAGATCGAACTCGTGGCGCGAGAGTCCGAAATGCAGAAGCTCGCCAGTGACATTGCGATGCTGCGCGGCCAGCGCAAGGAAGCCGACAGGCGCGGCCAGGAAATCGCGGCCGAAAGCAAGGCCGCGCGGGAGGCCCTGAAAGCCGAGAAGAAAAGGACCGCCGAACTCGACAAGAAGGTCGAACGGCTGCTGGCCACACTTGCCGATCGCGAAGACAAACTCGACCGCCGCGAAAAGGAACTGGCACGCATGCGCGAAAGATCGAAATCCGAAGACAGCGCGCCAGCCTTGCGGCTGGTCGGCAAAGGCGGCGATGTCGCCAGGAGTGATGATTTGGACAAGGCAATCGCCAAGCTCGACAGTGACCGTGAGCAGCTCGAGGCGAGGCTGACGGCGCTGGCGCGCGAGAACAAGCGGCTGAAGGCCGACCTCACCGCACTGGCCGCGTCCAAGGCCACGGACAGCAGCTCCGCCTTGCGCGAGCAGATGAACGCGCTGGCGGCGGAGGTCGTCCATCTGACGGCGAAGCTCGAGGGGCCTGGTTCGCCGATCGCCAAGGCATTGGCAGTACCGTCGGACGCCCGCTCCGGCAACGGTGACCGCAGTCTTGCCGACCGCGTGCGCGCGCTGCAGAAGGCTGACGCGACAAGCTGAATCAGGCCTCCTTAGAGCATTTCACCGTTTCACGGAAACGGCGAAATGCCCTAACTCTTTGCTTTGACGCAATTCTGGACGGAAAACCGCTTCACACTTTTCCTGGAATTGCTCTGGCCGAAAAATGATGCAGCGCAATGGCTGAAGCCGCGGCGACATTCAGGCTGTCGAAGCCTTCCGCCATGGTGATCCGCACGTCGTGCAGGCTTGCGAGCAGGTCGTCCGGCAAGCCTTCGCCCTCGGTGCCGAGATAGAGCGCCAGGCGCTTGCTGCGCTGCGCATCGCGGATGTCGGTCTTCCCGCGTGGCGACAGCGCGAATTGATCGAAGCCACGTCGGGCGAGCATCGTCGTGAAGCCGGCGGTGTCGGAGAACGATGCGAAAGGGATCTTGAGCGCGGCGCCGACCGAAACGCGGATCGCTTTGCGATAGAGCGGGTCGCAGCATGTCGCATCCAGCAGGACCGCGTCAGCGCCAAAGGCGGCGGCATTGCGGAAGATCGAGCCCACATTGTCATGGTTGGCGATGCCGACGAGCACCACGACCAGCGCCCGAGGCGGCAAGCCGTCGAGCAGGTCTTCGGCCGGCTGCGGCTCTCCCTTGCGGCCAATGGCCAGGATGCCGCGATGCATATGAAATCCGGCGATAGCGTCCATCACCGCGCTGGTGGCGACATAGACCGGGAGGTCGGCGGGCGCCTTGCTCAGGATGTTGTCGAGACCTGCCAGCCGGTTTTCCAGGACCAGGATCGATTCGGCGGCAAAGCGCCCGGTCGAGAGCAGCAGGTCGAGCACCACCTTGCCTTCGGCGACGAAGCGGCCTTGCCGGCCGGCGAGGTCACGCTCGCGAATGTCGAGATACGCAGCGACGCGCGGATCTTGCGGGTCGTCGATGCGAATGGGATCCATGCATTCCTCGCGACCGTCGCATCGGCCCGAAAATCCGGACCGCTTCCCGGCGCTCACCTGGTTTGGAAAGCACGATGCGACGATTCGGGACAATCAGCCAGCTTTATGCGCCCCGGATGGGCGCATGTCGCTCTGAAAACGCCGGCGAGATCGGCGCTATGTGGTCAGGTTCCAGCACGGCGCAAACGGTGCGCCATCTGGGACAGATCATCCTTGCCGCTGCCGAAAATGCCGTCCAGCATGACAAGCAGTTCTCGCACGGCGTCGGATTTGCAGGAGTAGTAGATCATCTGCCGGTCGCGGCGGGTCTCGACTAGGTCGAGCGCCCGCAACTTGGCGAGGTGCTGGGAC
>NZ_RZQI01000796.1:0-2771 GCF_003998335.1 Mesorhizobium sp. M7A.F.Ca.CA.002.05.1.1
CACCGGGCTCGACCAGCCCCCTGGCGATCGTCGGCAGAGCGAGGCTGGCGATGACCAGCGAGCAGATAATGACGCCGGCGGCCAGGAAAATGACCAGGTCGCGCGCCGGAAACGGCGAGCCGTCCGGCATGGCGAGCGGCAGTGACAGGATGCCGGCCAGCGTAATGGCGCCGCGCACACCGGCCACCGAACCGGCGAGCCGCACGCGCAGCCCGAACGGCTCCACTTTGCGCTTGCCCAGACGCGCAGCGATGCCGGCGGCGATATCGCCCACCCAGATCCACAGGAAGCGCAACGCGATCAGGCACAGCGTCAGCGCGATGACGGTCGCGATCGGCTGGACGATCGGGTGCAGGCTCATGAGCTCCGGCGGCACATGGCGGATGATGTCGGGAAGTTGGAGCCCAAGCACGATGAAGAGAGCACCGTTGAAAACGAAGGAAAGCGTCGTCCACAGCGAAATCGTCTGCATGCGCGCCGAGACGCCGAGGAAGCGAAACACGCCGGAGCCGCCGGTGAGCAGGCCGGCGGTAACAGCCGCCAGGATGCCGGAAGCTCCGACATGCTCGGCGCCGAGATAGGCTATGAAGGGCAGCAGGACCATCACCAGCACCTGCGCCTCGGCCGGCACGCCGCCGATCCGGTTGAGCAGTTGCAGCAGCTTGGCGGCAACGAACAGCGCCGCCACGCCGATCAGGATGCCCATCGCCACGGCATAGAGAAAACTGAGCGAAGCCGCCGCAAGGGAAAAGCTGCCGGTCAGCACCGCCGCGACGGCAAAGCGGAACATGACCAGCCCCGACGCATCGTTGAGCAGCGACTCGCCTTCCAGAATGTGCATCAGCCGCGCCGGGACGACATTTCTGTCGACGATCGAGGACACCGCCACCGCGTCGGTCGGCGACAGCACCGCGGCAAGCGCAAAAGCGACCACCAGAGGGATGCTCGGCACCAGCCAATGCAAGGCGTAGCCGAAACCGACGATGGTGAAGAAGACCAGCCCTATGGCCAGATCCAGGATCGGTCCGCGCAGCGCCATCAGTTCACGCTTCGGTGCGCCATAGGCATCGCCGAACAGCAGCGGCGGAATGAACACCAGCAGAAACAGTTCCGGATTGATCTCGACATGGATGCCGCGCACCGGCCACGCAAGCGCGGCACCGATCGCAATCTGCAGCACCGGCAACGGCACCCGTACCAGGCGAACCAGAGCGCCGGAAAGCGCCACGAAGACGAGCACGACTAGAATGAAGACGGCGACTTCCATGGTCCGGTTCCAGGCTTTCCGCCGACCATGCGCAAAGCCGGCCGATCCGTCCAGCCGCCCGTCCCGTGAAAAACGCCGCAGCACCCAATCAATGAAAAAGGCCGCCCTGAGAGGCGGCCCTTTTATATATAAGAATCAAATGTTTATAGCGCAGACGTGATCTGCAGCTCGTTGTTGCCGTCAAGCGCGTAGACGTCGTCGCGGAACTGCACGACGCCCGGACCGGTCGACCAGGCCGAGAGATAGAGGAAGTGGACCGGCACCGGATTGGTGACCTGGATCGGCGTGTTTTCACCGGTCTTGATCGCCGCCTCGAAATGCTGGCGGTCCCAGCCGGGCGTGTCGCGCAGGATCCAGGTGACGAGGTCGCGCACATTCTGCACGCGCACGCAGCCCGAGGAATCGAAACGCAACATCTTGCCGAACAGGCTCTGCTGCGGCGTATCGTGCATGTAGACGCCGTCAGGGCTCGGGAAATTGATCTTCACCGAGGCCATGGCGTTTTCCGAGCCGGGATCCTGGCGGAAACGGTACTTGGCGGCGTCGTCGGTCGACCAGTCCACATTCATCGGATCGACTTCGCTGCCATCCGGCGCGAACAGGCGGATGTGGCTGTCCTTGAGATAATCGGGATCCTTCCGCATCAGCGGAATGATGTCCTTGCGGACGATCGAGACGGGCGCGTTCCAGTATGGATTGACGATGATCTCGTTGATCTTGGAATTGACGATCGGCGTCTGCCGGTCGATCTTGCCGACGATCGCGGTGTGGCGAAGCACGACGCGGTCGTTCTCGACCGCTTCGACCTGCGCTGCCGGAATGTCGACCAGCACGTAGCGGCTGCCCAGCGTGCCGGCCTTCTCGCGCAGCCGCTGCAAATTTGTCTGCAACTGGCCGAGCCGGATCTGCGCCGAAACGTTCATCGCCGCATAGGTGTATTTGCCGAGCGCACCATCGGCAGGTAGGCCATGGCGCAGCTGGAAACGCTTGACCGCCGAGTCGACATAGGAATCGAAGGCCGTCGAAATGCCGGCACTCTGCGACAGATCGCCGGAAACCATCAGCCGCTTGCGCAACGGCACCACATCCGGGTCATCGACGCCGAGCTGCAGCTTCTTGGTCGCGGGAACGTCGACCCAGCCGCCCTGCCCGACAATGTTCTGGTATTGCCCGACCGCCTGTTCCGTGAAGGCGACGGTCTGCGGGCTGAAGATCGGCAGCGTCGAGGCCACCTTGCCGCCCTCGCTGGCGCGGGCATCGAACTGGTCGTCCCAATTGCCGCGCGCGGAGGATTTCAGGATGTCACCGATCACATCCTGCGCATTGGCGCCGCCGGCGACCACTGCGGCTGCGAGCGCGGAGGCTCCGGAGAGGAAAAAACGACGGCTGGTTCTCATGGACGTTCCAGACATTTGTAGCAGTTCGATCACTTGCTGCGTTGATCACCGGGCGATCTCGCCCGCACTGTAAAATTGGCAATCTTAACAATAAGCCAACCATGCTC
>NZ_RZQI01000797.1:0-2769 GCF_003998335.1 Mesorhizobium sp. M7A.F.Ca.CA.002.05.1.1
CTGCCGGTCCATGTCACTGACGCCGGCCTGCCGCTCGGCGTCCAGGCGGCCGGCCGTCCGGGCGACGAAGAGACGCTTTTGTCGCTCGCCGCGCAGATGGAGAAGATCTCGGGTTGGCTGGACCGCAGGGCGCCGCTGATGGTGCCGACACGATGACGAGGTCGTGAAGCGCTTGAATATGACAGCAAAGCCATTTGCGGGCGGCGCCAATTCCCGCTAAGACGCCGCCGTCCTTACCTGATGCATGTCGCCCAAAAGTGTCCAGGGGTTTTGGGACAACGACGTGCTTAAAATAAAAAGCCGGGAACCAAACCGATGACGGAAATAACCGCCACCGCCGAAATGCAGGCAGCCCTGTTGTCGCGGGCGCTGCCCTACATGCAGCGCTACGAACACAAGACGGTCGTGGTGAAATATGGCGGCCATGCCATGGGCGATATCGAACTCGGCAAGGCCTTCGCGCGCGACATCGCGCTGCTCAAGCAGTCCGGCGTCAACCCGATCGTCGTCCATGGCGGCGGCCCGCAGATCGGCGCCATGCTGGCCAAGATGGGCATCGAATCCAAGTTCGAGGGCGGCCTGCGCGTCACCGACCAGAAGACGGTCGAGATCGTCGAAATGGTGCTGGCCGGTTCGATCAACAAGGAGATCGTCGCGCTGATCAACGCCGAGGGCGAATGGGCGATCGGTCTCTGCGGCAAGGACGGCAACATGGTTTTCGCCGAAAAGGCTCGCAAGACCATGATCGATCCGGACTCCAACATCGAGCGCGTGCTCGATCTCGGCTTCGTCGGCGAGCCGGTCGAGGTCGACCGCACCTTGCTCGATCTTCTGGCACGCTCCGAAATGATCCCGGTGCTGGCGCCGGTGGCGCCAGGGCGCGACGGCCACACCTACAACATCAATGCCGACACCTTCGCCGGCGCCATTGCCGGCGCCTGCCAGGCGACGCGCCTGCTGTTCCTCACCGACGTGCCTGGTGTGCTCGACAAGAACAAGAAGCTGATCGACGAACTGACCGTGGCCGAGGCCAAGGCGCTGATCAAGGACGGCACGGTCTCGGGCGGCATGATCCCCAAGGTCGAGACCTGCATCGAAGCGATCGAACGCGGTGTCGAAGGCGTCGTCATCCTCAACGGCAAGACGCCGCATGCGGTGCTGTTGGAACTGTTCACCGAACATGGCGCCGGCACGCTGATCGTGCCCTGAGGGGCTCGTCAGCCGGCTAACTTTTTCGCCTCGGAATCTTCAATATTGCCGATGGTGGGAATGGCGAGCTTTCTGGCCGGCCGTGAAACCGTCATCGATTCCTCCTCGGCGTCCTGCGGCGCGCCCCAGAATTCAGCCAGCGTCGGGCCGTCTTTCACCCTGACGTCGCGGACCAGAAAACCCCAGACCTCGCGGAACCAGACGCGGCGGCCCATCTGTGTGTACCAGCGCATCGAATGCCGCTGCTCGGGATCCTTGTGTAACAGGATGCGGGCCAGCGCCTTCGGCCGTGATTGCACCGCCAGCTCGATCAGCTTGACGCTGAAGAACAGCATCCAGGGTTTCAGCCGCGTCATCTGCAGCACCTGGTGCTTGTAATCCCACAAGCGCGCATCCTGCTGGATCACCTTGCGATCCCGCGCGATGCGGAAGAACGGCGTCCAGCGATGCGGCGTCACATAGAGCGCCTGGATCTGGTCGGGGTCATAGGCGATGAGCTGGCGAAAGCCGCGCCACAGATCGCGGAACCCTTCGTCCTCGAAGCCGGCCACCCAGGTCGCCATCGACAGGATGCCGTTGAGGCGCAGCAGCCTTATCGCCTCGCGGTCGGATGATGTGCTGCCGCCCTTGCGGATCAATTGAAGCGTCTGCTCGTCGGTGTTTTCCATGCCGAGCAGCCAGCGGATGACGCCGGCCTTGCGGTAGAGATGCAGGGTGTCGGCATCGCGCACTATGTCGTCGGCACGGGTCGAACCGACGATCAGCACCGGCACGTTCTCGGCGATAAGGGCGTCGAGGAAGGCACGCCAGGCCTTCTTCGAGACCGTCGGATTCTCGTCGGCGAGATTGATCAGCTCGACGCCGTGCTCGCGGTGCAGCCAGGCGATCTCCCTGGCGAATTTCACCGGATCGCGATGCCGCCAGCGGGTCCAGAAGCCGCGCTGGCCGCAATAATTGCACAGATGCGGACAGCCGCGCGAAAACTGCATGACCACGGCCCGCTTGCCGCCCCAGTAACTGTACCGCGAGTGCTCAATCAGCTCCCAACCGACGCGGTAGGCGTCGAGGTCGGCAATGGTCATGGCCGCCTGTGTGGCGAAGGGGCGGCTGAGATCGTCGCGATAGGCGATGCCGGCCACGCTCGCCGGCGGCTGGTGCATTTCCAGCGCCTCGACCAGCGCCACGACGGTCGCCTCGCCCTCGCCGCGCACGATGAAGTCGAAAGCATCGGTAGCGGCCAGGATGTCGCGCCAATGATAGGTCGGGAAAACGCCGCCATAGACGATGATGGTCGCCGGCTCCCGCTGCTTGATCTGCTCAGCGATCAGCAAGGCGGTCGGGTGCGCCGAGGTCGAGCCGGAATGGCCGATCAGGACGAAGTCGGGGTGGTCCTCCAGTGCGTTGCGTACGACGTCATCGAGCGGCATCGGCCCAAACTCGGCGTCGACGAGCCGCACCTGATGGCCGGCATCGATCAGCGGTCCGCCGATCGCCAGCAGGCCGAGCGGCGGCAAATGATCGTCGGGCACGCGGCTGCCGATGGCGGTGTGCGGCGGATTG
>NZ_RZQI01000798.1:0-2768 GCF_003998335.1 Mesorhizobium sp. M7A.F.Ca.CA.002.05.1.1
ATCTCGATAAGATTGGTCACGAAACCCTCGAACGAACCGGATTCGACAGATGGAATGGCCTGCGGGGAATGCTTGTCCACTCCCCGCCAGCCACGGCGCCGTCACTTCTTGCCGTAATATTCCTTGAGCTTGTCTTCTGGCAGTTCGCTCGGCCACCAGACATTGGCGGTGAGGTCGTCGCGATAGTATTTTTTGGCCTTGTCCTGGTCCCATCCGTCGGGATTATAGACATAGCGTTTGTAGAGCTGATTGCCTTCCAGAAGGGCAACGGCGGCGCGCACGCCGGCCGCACCTTGGGCGGGGCTGTATTCCGGCGAGATCGACTTGAACCCGTCCGTGATCCACTGGCCGAAATAGCCATTGTTGCCCTCGCCCGAAATCGGCGGAACGGGCGTGCCGAACTGCTTGAAGACATCGACGCAGGCGCGCGTCATGTCAGCGCCGGACGACCAGATGCCGTCAACCTGTGGGTTGTTCAGATAAAGCGTCTCGCACAGCTTCTTGGCCTTGTCGTACTGCCAGTCACCATGCTCCTCGGCGATGATCTGCACATGCGTGCCTTTAAGTGATTCCAGTAAGCCGTTGTAGCGGTTGGTGTCTTCCGGATGGCCGGCCAGGCCACGCAGGACCCAGATCTTGCCGTTGTCGCCGACGGTCTTGACCAGCCAGTCGCCCATCACCTTGCCGAAATGCTCGGCGCCGCCCTGGATTTCGGTGGTGTAGGCGTCGGAATCGATGCGGCCGGTGTGAAGGATGACCGGGATGCCGGCGGCGACCGCCTTGGCGATGCTGGCATTGGCCGATGTGCTGGTCACCGGCTGAACGATGATCGCGTCGACATGCTGCGCGATCAGGTCCTCGATGTCGGCCACCTGCTTTTTCTGGTCGAAGCCGGCATCGAGCAGGATGAATTTCGAGATGCGCTTGTCCTTGGCCGCGGCGTTCTCCGCCTCATGCGCCACCTGTACTGTCCAGGTGTTGGCGTTGACGCCGAAGTCGCTCATGCCGATGACCCAGGGCGGGTCCTTCTTGAACGCACCGGCCGCGGTCATGCGCGTGTCGTCGGGGCGCGGCGCCACGCCGTCCATCAGCTTGATGTCTTCCGCATGCGCCAGCGACGTCACGGCAAGCGTGGACGCAACGAGCATCCCCAGGCCGACGGTTTTCAGCAATCCTAACATTAAAC
This sequence comes from Mesorhizobium sp. M7A.F.Ca.CA.002.05.1.1, assembly GCF_003998335.1. Lineage (NCBI taxonomy): Bacteria > Pseudomonadati > Pseudomonadota > Alphaproteobacteria > Hyphomicrobiales > Phyllobacteriaceae > Mesorhizobium > Mesorhizobium sp. M7A.F.Ca.CA.002.05.1.1. Next base: position 1,187 of record NZ_RZQI01000798.1, read on the forward strand.
TCTCCTCCTTGTGGTTGCCCCGGCCTACGAATTCGTATGGCCGGCCGTACGAATGCGTACGGCCATGAGACGCTCTCCCAATGCATGCTCGTTGTCGCAAACCGACCGATGCACGCAATTCTCCCGCCCCCGAACACATGCGTGCCGAAGCCCAATTCCTGCTGGACGATGATGACGGTCGAGAACTCCTCCGGGCACTTTAGAAGCACAGCGGATTCGCCCTGTCAATAGTTAGTCATGTTGAATGACTATTCCCTTGCTTGCCTTTCATCGCTCCTCTATCCATCATGATTGGCGCTCGCCGGCTTCGGCGCGCTGTCAGTCCCGGCGGGAAAAACATGCGATCAGTCTTGTGCTACGGCGACTCCAACACGCACGGCCAGATCCCCGGCAGGGGGCCGCTCGAGCGCTATGGGCCGGGTGAACGCTGGCCGGGGATATTGCGTTCTCAGCTAGGCCCCGACTGGTATGTCATCGAGGAAGGATTGAGCGGCCGCACCACCGTCCACGACGACCCGATCGAGGGCGCCCACAAAAACGGCAGAACCTATCTTCGCCCCTGCCTGCAGAGCCATGCGACGCTCGACCTCGTCATCATCATGCTCGGCACTAACGATTTGAAGATCCGCTTCAACAAGCCGCCGTCGGAAGTGGCGATGGGGATCGGCTGCCTCGTCTACGACATCAAGGAGCTGGCGCCTGGGCCAGGCGGCTCGACGCCCGAGATCATGATCGTGGCCCCGCCGCCGATGCAGGACGACGTCAAGGAATGGAAGTCCATCTTCGCCGGTGCGCCGGAGAAATCGCGCCTGCTCGCGCTCGAGTTCGAGGTTCTGGCGGACTCGCTCGAACTCCACTTTTTCGATGCCGGCTCGGTGGTCTCGTGCAGCGAAGCGGACGGCTTTCACATCGATGCCGAGGCGCACAGATTGCTGGGCACCGCACTTGCCCGCGCGGTCGACGCCATCGGCTGGAGCCGCTCGACATGAGCAACCATACCGCCGCGAGGCAGCGCGCTCTTACCGACGGGGCGACCCTTGCCTGACATGAGGTTCGCACCACCCAATCCATTGCGCATCGCCGATCGTGCGAGCGGGCTGAATGCGTTGAGCGTGCGCAGCTATAATGAGCGGCTGGTGCTGTCGCTGCTGCTTCAGAACGAGGGCATTTCGCGGATGGAAATCGGCGAAAAGACCGGCCTGTCGGCGCAGACGGCCTCGGTCATCGTCCGTTCGCTCGAGCAGGAAGGCCTGGTCTCGCAAGGCGAGGCGCAGCGCGGCCGCGTCGGGCCGCCCACCATCCCGCTTTCACTCAATCCGGAGGGCGCCTATGCGGTTGGCGTCGGCTTCAGCCGCCGCAGGATCGACATCGCGCTCATCGATTTCATCGGCACCGTGCGCTTCCACACGCAATTGCCGGCGGATGAAGCCAATCCCTTTCCGCAAAGCAGCGATCTGTTCGGCGCGATCAGGCAAGCCATGACCAGCCTGCCGGTCGAGGCGCGCAGCCGGGTTGCCGGCATCGGCCTGGCCGTTCCCGACGATGTCGACACGATGGCTGCAACCCGCAACGGATCGAGCAC
>NZ_RZQI01000799.1:0-2744 GCF_003998335.1 Mesorhizobium sp. M7A.F.Ca.CA.002.05.1.1
CGGGTGTCACCCGCCAGACCAAGGACCTCGATATCTTCTGCAAGGCAGGCGACTACGCGCGGATCCTCGCTCATTTCAAGCAGCTTGGATATGCCGTCGAAATCGAGGATGACCGGTGGCTCGGCAAGGTGTTCAAGGGCACGCATTTCTTCGACGTCATATTCGGCTCGGCCAACGGCACGGTGCCTGTTGGCGACCTGTGGCTGGAACACGCCCGCCAAACAGAGCTGTTGGGCAGCAGGGTGCGGATCATCGGCCCGACCGAACTCATCTGGTCCAAATGCTTTATCCAGGACAGAGGGCGACACGATGGCGCCGATATCGCTCATACGATTCTCAAGGCGGGCGATCAGATCGATTGGCACCGGCTGCTTTCTTATCTGGAGGTTCACTGGGAGGTTCTGTTGATGCAGCTTATCAATTTCAGGTGGATCTATCCGAGCGAGCGCGATCATATCCCGGCGTGGCTGCTCGATGAATTGCTCGACCGCCTCGCCAAGCAACGGCAGTTGCCGTCTCCAAGGATGAAGATCTGCCGTGGGCGGCTGCTTTCGCAAACCGATTACGAAATCGACGTCAAGGAATGGGGCTTCGCCGGCGTCGGTGGTGTGGGAGAATTCCGTGATGGCTGATCCCGTCAAGAGCAGCGCGCCCAAGGAGGGCGCACGCGCGCTCAAAGTTGCCGCGGTCGGGGATCTCCATGTGCGGGAAGATGCGCAAACCTCGTATCGCGACCTCTTCGGCGAGATATCGAGCGAAGCCGACATTCTCGTTCTCACGGGAGATCTGACCAATCTCGGCAAGCCTCGTGAAGCGGAGATGCTGGCCGAGGATCTGCGCAACTGCTCGATCCCGGTCGTGGCGGTGCTCGGCAATCATGACTACGAGTCTGGTGCGGTGGAAGACGTCACGAAGATCCTGCGCCAGGCGCATGTTCATCTCCTCGACGGGCAGGCAGTTGAAATCGAGGAGGTGGGTTTTGTCGGCGTGAAGGGATTCATAGGCGGCTTCGGCTCACGCATGCTCGGCTCATTCGGTGAACCGGCGATCAAGACGATGGTCGCGGAAAGCGTGAACGAGGCAATGCGACTTGAAAATGCGATGCGCCAGGTGCGGGCGAAGCGCACACTGGTGATCCTCCACTACGCGCCAATTGCCGACACAGTCGCGGGAGAACCGCCGGAGATATTTCCATTTCTGGGCTCTTCACGCCTGGCGGAGACGATCGATCGATTCCAGGTTAGTGCTGTCGTGCACGGTCATGCACATCGCGGTTCTTACGAAGGTCAAACACCTGGCGGAGCCAAGGTCTACAACGTCGCCATGCATGTGGCCAAGCCAAGCGGCCGCCCCTACGCCTTGCTCGAAATCTGACGCCAGCGGCATGCGCCGTGGTGTCCATTGGCCTTGACTCAATTGGTGGCCTTGACTCAATTGGTGGCGTTGATCGATTTCGCCAACTCTTCCAGCTTCCGGGGGTCGTTGCCGTGACGGCGCACCAGTTCGCGAGCCTGCCTGGACGGCAAATCGGTCGTGGCCGCCAGTTGTCGCACCTGCTGATCGTCGATGGCGACCTGCGGCAATGTATGGTCGATATTTCCTTCCTTGTCCTTCATCGCGCTTCTCCTTGATCCCTGTCGACGACAACGGCTCGAAAATCCGACCGGTTCCGAACGATCTGCAACTTTTGCGCCTTCACCTGGGCGGACCAACATACTCGTGTCCCGAGGGCGTAACGATCTCGCTGGATTCTGCCAGGAACCATGCCACGGCGCACGAGTTGTTCCGACTGAACGGAGATAGTTCGATGCCACAGCCAAGACAGCCAGACCCAAATCGCGATGTTCCCGTGCCGCCTCCAACATGGAAGCCCGAGCCGATCGAGGAACCCGAACCGGAAAGGCTCCCGGACGAGACCCCGCTGCCCAATCCCGACGAGAATGAAGAGCCTCCCATCCACGCGTAGGATGATGGAGTTTCTTTATCGCGGGGCAAAGCACACCTCCGGACGGCTAACGATCGATCTCGCCAAACACGATGTCGAGCGATCCGATGATGGCGGCAACGTCGGCGATCATGTGCCCTCGAGACAGGAAATCCATCGCCTGCAGATGGGCGAAGGATGGCGCGCGTATCTTGCACCGGTAAGGAACATTGCCCCCGTCGGAAACCAGATAAACACCGAATTCTCCCTTTGGCGCTTCAACCGCGGCGTAGACTTCTCCGGCCGGCACGCGATGCCCCTCGGTATAAAGTTTGAAATGCTGGATGGTCGCCTCCATCGAGCGTTTCATCGTGGCGCGCCGCGGCGGCGTGATCTTCTGGTTTGGAAGCGCGACCGGCCCCTGGCCTTCGGGTGACCGCAGTTTTTCCAGGCATTGCTTCATGATCCGCACCGACTGGCGCATCTCCTCCATGCGGACCAGGTAGCGGTCATAGCAGTCTCCGTTCTTTCCGACGGGAATGTCGAAATCCATGTCCGGGTAACATTCGTATGGCTGTGCCTTGCGCAAATCCCATGCGGCGCCCGATCCGCGCACCATCACGCCGGAAAATCCCCAGGCCCAGGCATCCTCCAGCCCGATCACGCCCACATCGACATTGCGCTGCTTGAAGATACGGCTGCCGGTGAGCAATTCGTCGAGGTTGTCACAGACTTTGAGGAACGGATCGCAGAAAGCCCAGATGTCGTCGAGAAGCTTCGGAGGCATATCCTGGTGCACGCCGCCGATTCTGAAATAATT
>NZ_RZQI01000800.1:0-2741 GCF_003998335.1 Mesorhizobium sp. M7A.F.Ca.CA.002.05.1.1
GCCCATGTGCCCTCGATATATGGTTTCAGGCTGTGTTCATTAACGAGGCGCGCTGCGAGGCCCAACCGTGACTGGTCCAATTTTGGCCTGACAACGAGCGCGGTCTTCTCAGCGTTGCCGTCTCGGCGCCTCACCCTCATCAGCAAACGCTCTTCGTCTTCGGCGAGGACCTTGAGGTCAACATTCGAGAGATCTACGAGCCTGCGCGTGTTCGTCATAGGCCTCTATCCGAGTCTCGTTGCGTCAAGTCGCCGATGCCAACGGTAATCAGCCAGACTCGCGCTGTCACCGTCCTTGAACAGCTCCTCTGTCGCAGTTGCTTTCCCAGTCGCATCGTCCCCCCGTAACGACCAGAGAGCAATAACACCGGACTACGGCCTCGGTTGGCCGACGGTAAATCCTTTACAAGTCCCATCCTGCAAACCGCCAAAAGGACGATCGTGTATTTGTATCCGCGTCAATCACGAGCCAAGAGAGCGTCGGATACTGCATCCAGCAATGCTCTGGTATCAAATGGCTTCTGAAATACTCTAGAAACAGAAGCTTCGGTCACTCGCCTTTGAGTGGCCAGTTCCTGCCTGCCTGTGATGAAGATGACGGGAAGGTTGGGAAGTCGAGCATTTGCCCTCCGCTGCAGTTCGACTCCATCCATGACCGGCATGCCGACATCAGTGATCAGGCAGTCTACTTCCGACAGCCGATCACCCTGGAGGAGAGATAAGGCAGTGTCATAGGAGCGCACCTTATGCCCGGCTGATTCCAGGAGATCTCCCAGGGACTCAAGTAGATACGGATCATCGTCCACGATCGCGACGACCCACTGACGAGAATTCACTTCACAAAGCTCCTGCATGGCGGGAATGAGTTATCGGAATATCGAGCATGGCTGCAATCCGCACCAGATCGGCAAGTGAGGCAGCCCGCATCTTCTGCATGACCTTGCCTCTGTGAACCTGTAGCGTCACCTCGCGTATTCCGAGCTCTGCCGCCGCCTGTTTGTTCATTAGCCCGCTGACCACGAGCGGAAATACCTCCCGCTCTCGAGGTGTAAGTTCAGCAAAGCGGCGTCGGAGAACGCCCAATTCGTCCTGCTTCGAACGGCGCTCCCGATCTCTCTCAATGCCAGCTTTGATAGCTATGAGCAGATCCGACTCCTGGAAGGGCTTCGTGAGGAAATCAACGGCACCCCGTTTCATCGCCCTGACCGTCGAAGGGATATCCCCATGGCCCGTAATAAACACAACTGGCGGATGATCGCCGCTGGCGATCTGTTCGTGAAACTCAAGCCCGCTTACGCCGGGGAGCTCCACGTCAAGCACGATACAGCTTGGTAAGTCGGGCCGACGGTATTCGAGGTACTCGCTTACCGAGCCCACTGCGACACACCGGAGGCCCGCCGATGCGAGGAAGTCACTGATCGACTCCCGAACATGGACATCGTCGTCCACGAGAAAGATGACCTGGTCGGAACCTTCCACGCCGATTTCTCCGTTCCCTGCCATAAACCAGCGGCAAGCCCGCCCCTTTCGCTAGACTAGCAGACATGGGAGGCATGAGATGTAATAGAAAACAATAATTGCGGGCCTTCTTCAGAGTGCCCCGCTATCCCTCGATTGCGGTGAATGATGATCAAATCACCGCAGGTCGGTTGTCTCTATGCCGCGAGACAGGATTTTCAGCGCGTTCGGAGTTGCGGCAATTGTCAAGTCGTGCCTTGTCGCGCGATAGTGAGGCGTTCGTCGCATTTGACTCTCGCTAAACGTTCAGGATTTGGACCGAGTGCGGCATGCGCAGCAGTCCGCGTTGTTCACGATCGTCGCACTGCCGAACATGGAGTCGCATGATCAACCATGTCGACTGTCATGCGGACGATACGGCCGCCGATCTTCGACATGTTTCGACGAACTAATCGGCGCGGCGCGGCGTAACGACCACTGCGTGGCCTGCTGACCTCAAAGGGGGTGGCGGGGAGCCTGCGGCCGAAGCTACGAGCGCACCTATGATCATTAGAAGAACACGAGCCTACTAACCGCCGGCGACTATCCATAAACCGGCGAGCGCCGTGAGGCCGCCAGCCATTTGGGCGACCCAACGTTGCACTCCGCCAATCGCAGGCCGCGATAGCCCAAGACCTATCCTCACGCCGAGGGCATGAAGCAGAGTAGTCGCGATGACAAACCCTACCAGGAACGGAAACGCTCCCGCTTCACCAAGTTCACCGCCATGTGCGTACCCATGGAAAAATGCGAAGAAGCCGACCAATACCATTCCCACCGATGTTGGAACTTGAAGTGCTGCGAAAGCCAGCAGACCGAGAATGAGAACTGACGCTGCAACGACGGGCTCTGCGAATGGGAGGTCACCACCGAGCATGGACACAACGAAGCCGACGACCATGGTTCCGACAAACGCTGAGGGGATGAGCCATGTGGACCGCCCACCGAGCAGAGCAGCCCACAAGCCCACAGCGATCATCGCCAGAATGTGGTCGAGCCCAAACAAAGGATGAGAGAAGCCTGCGAGAAGCGAGCCATGCTCCTCCGGGTTAAGATGTGCGAACGCCGGCATGACGTTGAACATCAAGGTTACGGTTATGACAAACAGTTGTTTCAACATGTCGAATTCCTTTCTCGGCTCTCAGTCTGAAATTCTATGTAAGAATCGGAGCTCAATGCTTGACTCTCGTTTGGGAGCCTTAAGCAACGACCGGCGGCATATAAGGAAAGATCGTTGACGGTTTC
>NZ_RZQI01000079.1:0-12104 GCF_003998335.1 Mesorhizobium sp. M7A.F.Ca.CA.002.05.1.1
GTGCTGGGACAGGGCGGATTGGCTGAGCATCACCTTCTCGGCAATGGCTCCAACCGACATCTCACCTTCGGCGAGGTAGCTCATGATCAACAGTCGCTTCTCATTGCCCATCAGCATGAGAAACTCTGCCGCCGATTCGGCGTTCACGATTAGCTTTGTCGAGACCATCGATCCCCCATGCTTCCTGTTCATCCCGACGCCATGGGGGCAATGGCGTCTGATTCCATAAATTCACTTGTCGATCGGCGCTGGCGATTCAGCGTCACCAAAAGGTAGAGCATTTCACTTAAATCTCAAGTGTTGCTTTTGGTCCAGCATAATTAAGTCTCCGTCCCGGCGTCGACAATGGCTCGGCCGGCCTTGGCCATATCGACCAGAACGTGCCGCAATTCGCCTGCCGCCGCCAGAGGTTGTGGGTAAAAAACCCGGCAAACATCGTCGCCCGAAACCAGGTCCATGCCATCGGCATCGAATCCGGCAACACTCCAGCCGTTTCCGGATACTTTGGCGAAATGCTGTGCGTAAACGGCGATCGCGTCGAGATGGTCGGCGTTCATGTGGTCGATGGCGGATTGTTCGCGCGCCGCGAGTTCCTCGACGATCGGTCCGCTGGCGAGCAAATCCGATCGATCGAGCTGATAGGCCTTGCCGAAGCCGCCGTTGAGGCTGGCGCGTTGCGGATCGAGGCGAAAGATCGAAAAGTCGCCGAGACCGGCGTAAAGTTTCGCCTTGGGATTGCGGTTGAGATAGCGGCGCTCGGCGCGGGCGTGTTCGCCTGATCCGCGCTCAAGCCGTGCCGCCTGGCAGATCAATGTCAGGCGCGGGTGCGCCAGCGGGTCGCCCTTGCCCGGTTCGCCGAGCAACAGGGAACAGCGCGGATCGGCAAGCAGGGCGCCGGTGTGCGCCGAAAGCATCGACACCAGGATCAGCGGCGCGCCATCGATGTCGGTGGCCACGCCGACCCTGCTGGCCAGCGGCGAGCCGGTTTGCGGTTCGATCACCGCCAGGGCGCCAAAGCGGGCGCTGCGCAGAAGCGTCTTCGCCAGCCGGATCGCTTCGGCGTCCGTCTCGCGGATCACGTCCTTTTTCGGCTCGTCCAAGGCAGCACCGCAGTAAGTTGATCTTTCTTCTCTAGTTATCGTTATCGGTCAGCAAGCCGGATTTGACAAGGCCGTCGATCTCGGCTTTCGCAAAGCCGAAACGTGCCAGAATTGCCGATGGCGACAAATCCTCATTGCCTGGCATAGTGGCCAATGTCGGTTGCGAGCTCGAGAAACGCGGCGCGGGGGCCGGGCGCTCAAATGCACCTGTCGTCACAGAGGCGTTGCGTGCCCGATTGTGCGGGTGGTGCTTCGCCTCTTGCAGCGACAGGACGGGGGCCACGCAGGCATCGGTCTGGGCAAACAGCAGGTCCCAGTCGTCGCGTGGTTTCTGCCGGATCCGATCGGCAATGGCGGCGCGCATCGGCGGCCACAGGGCCTTGTCGTACTGGCCGGACGCAAAGCGCTCGTCGAGCGGCAGCAGCCTGGCGAATTCGGCGAAGAATTGCGGCTCGAGACAGCCGATGGCGATATGGCGTCCGTCCGACGTCTCATAGGTGTCGTAGAACGGGGCGCCGGAATCGAGCAGGTTCGCGCCGCGCTTGTCGCTCCACAAGCCGGCCGCCGTCAAGGCGTGCAGGGGCACCGCCAGCATCGAGGCGCCGTCGACCATCGCGGCGTCGATGACGTCACCCTTGCCCGTGCGAGAACGTTGGAACAGGGCGGCCAGCACGCCGGCAATCAGCATCATGGCGCCACCGCCATAGTCGGCGACAAGGTTGAGCGGCGGGACGGGACGGCCGTCGGCATGGCCGATGGCGTGCAGCACGCCGCTATAGGCGAGGTAGGTGATGTCGTGGCCGGCGCGGCCGGCGAGCGGGCCGTCCTGACCGAAGCCGGTCATACGGCCGTAGATCAGCGCCGGGTTGCGCGCCAGCACCGTTTCGGGGCCGAGGCCAAGCCGTTCCATGACACCCGGGCGAAACCCTTCGAGCAACATGTCCGCCTTTTCGGCAAGGCGCAGCAACAGATCGGTGCCTTCACGGCGCTTCAGGTCGAGGCGCAGGAGGGCGCGGCCATGGCGGTCGATGTTGTACTCATCCGGCAGCGACAGGAACTCGCTCGTCCCCGTCCGTTCGATGCGCAACACTTGCGCGCCCATCTCCGACAGCATCAGGCCGGCCAGCGGCACCGGTCCGAGCCCGGCCATCTCGATCACCTTCAGCCCGGTCAGCGGACCGGTTTTAGCGGCAGCGGACAGGCCGGCGTTCATGACCTTCTATTTCGGCGCCATGCGGATGGCGCCATCGAGACGAATGGTCTCGCCGTTCAACATCTGGTTCTCGATGATGTGCAGGGCGAGAGCGGCATATTCGGACGGTTCGCCCAGGCGCGACGGGAAAGGCACGGCGGCGCCCAGCGAATCCTGAACCTCTTGCGGCATGCCGGCCATCATCGGCGTCTTGAAGATGCCGGGCGCGATGGTGCAGACGCGGATGCCGGAACGGGCAAGGTCGCGCGCCACCGGCAGCGTCATGCCGACGACGCCGCCCTTGGATGCCGCATAGGCGGCCTGGCCGATCTGGCCATCATAGGCGGCAACCGAAGCGGTGTTGACGATGATGCCGCGCTCGCCGCCCTGCAGCGGCTCGAGCTTCGACGCGCGCTCGGCGACGAGGCGGATCATGTTGAACGTACCGATCAGATTGACCTCGATCACCTTGCGATACTGATCAAGGGGGTGGGGACCATCCTTGCCGATCGTCTTCACGCCGATGGCGATGCCGGCGCAGTTGACCAGGATCCGCGGCTCGCCAAGCTTGGCGGCTACGTCGGCGAGCGCAGCGGTTCCGCTGTCGGCGCTGCTGACGTCGCACTGGACGGCAATACCACCGATCTCGGCCGCGACCTTGGCGGCGCGGTCAATACCCACGTCGAAGATGGCGACGCGGGCGCCCTTGGCGGCCAGCGCGCGCGCCGTTGCCTCGCCAAGGCCGGAGCCGCCGCCGGTGACGATCGCGATCTGGCCGTTCGGGTTCATGACGTCATCCTTTGATCTCAGGAACAGTGGGACGGATCAGGCGCCAGATCGACGGGAAAGGTCAAGCCATCGCCGCGACAGGATCGGCCACCCTGGCCTGATCGGCGTGGCAGACCTCGCCCAAGAGCCTGGCGACCGCGCCCGGCGCGATCTCGTGCGACAGCAGCCGGTCGAGATCGACGGGGCGCGGCATCGAAATCTGGCCGCGCGGAATCCGCTTGAAACCGAGCGGCCCGTAATAGGGCTCGTCACCGACCAGCATGACGGCAGGTGCGCCGGTCTTGGCGGCGGCCTCTAGCGCGATCGCCACTAGCCGGCGGCCGATGCCGAGATTCTTGAAGGCCGGCCGCACCGCGAGCGGCCCGAGCATCAATGCGCGGCCGGCACCGGCGGCGATGCGGGTCATGCGCACCGAGGCGACGACGATGTCGCCATCGACGGCGACAAAGGACAGCGAACGCTCGTGCCCTCCGGCCTCACGAATCTTGTAGGCGGCCAGCACAAAGCGGCCCGGCCCGAAGGCTTCGTCATTGATGGCTTCGATCTCGGGGTCGTGCGCCGGGGTTTCCGGCAGGTATTTCACGTCGGCAAGGCTCATGGTCTTTGCGTTCCGGTAAGGAGGAAAGGTTGCTGCAAACGGCAGCATTCGCCAGTCAGCGCTTCATCAAGCGCGGGCGCCCTTTCGTCGTCGGTAAAACCGGATCGAAGCAAAATCGAACATGCGGATTGTCCGCTAGCATCAATTTCCCGCCGCTGCAATCGGCCGTTTTGTTCGTCATTTCCGCCAAGTGACGGTCTGTTCAGCACCTGACGTCTTCGACAGGGCAGCCTTGCGCCTACATCAACCAACAGGACGCAAGGAGATTTGTATGGGAATGCTGGTCGAAGGAAGGTGGCAGGACCGCTGGTACGATACAGCGGACAATGGTGGCAGGTTCGTGCGGACGCAGTCGCAATGGCGCGACTGGGTCACCGTTGACGGGGCGCCTGCCGAAGGCCGGACGCGTGGTTTCAACGCCGAGCCCGGCCGCTATCACCTCTATGTCTCGCTTGCCTGTCCGTGGGCCCACCGGACGTTGATCTTTCGCGCGCTGAAGAAGCTGGAAGGCGTCATATCGGTGTCGGTGGTGCATCATTTCATGGGCGCCAACGGCTGGACGTTCGTGGCTGAGGACGGCGCCACGGGCGACATGCTCTATGGCCTCGACTTCCTGCACCAGATCTATGCCAAGGCCGATCCCGCCTATTCGGGCCGGGTGACTGTGCCGGTGCTGTGGGACAAAAAGGAGCAGACCATCGTCTCCAACGAGTCTTCCGAAATCATCCGCATGCTGAATTCAGCCTTCGACGAATGGGGCGACGCCAGCCTCGATTTCTATCCGAAGGCATTGCGCGGCGAGATCGATCGCATCAATGCGCTGGTCTATCCCGCGGTCAACAACGGCGTCTATCGCGCCGGCTTCGCCACCACGCAACGCGCTTATGAAGAGGCGTTCGGTGAAGTGTTCACAGCGCTGGATGCGCTGGAGGAGCGGCTGTCGAAGCAGCGCTATCTCGTCGGCGATCGTATCACCGAAGCCGACTGGCGGCTGTTCACCACGCTGGTGCGCTTCGATCCGGTGTATGTCGGCCACTTCAAATGCAATCTGCGCCGTATCGCCGACTACCCGAACCTGTCCAACTATCTGCGTGATCTCTACCAGGTGCCTGGTGTGGCCGGGACGGTGAACATGCATCATATCAAGGCGCACTATTACGGCAGCCACCAGACGATCAATCCGACGCGGATCGTGCCTGTCGGACCGGATCTGGATTATGCCGCATGGCACGACCGGGCGCGCTTCGAGAAAGCGGCAGCCTGATCTACCAGTAGGGCGAGGGCTGCTCGCCGTCAAAAACCTCGGCGATCCGGCGCAGCGTCGCCGGCGTCGTGCCCTGCGGCAAGCGGTCGAGCGGGAAGAAGCCGGCTTCGGCGATTTCGTGATCCGGCCGCTTCGGCGCCGTCTGGCTGAAATGCTCGAGCAAATAAAAGCCGACATGGTCGCGGCGGCTGGAGCGGCGGTTGAAATGCATCGATTTGAACACCGGCGGGGCGGTGAGAGCGATGTTGCCTTCCTCGGCCAGTTCACGGGCCAGTGCCTCGTTCATCGTCTCGCCGACTTCGACGCCGCCGCCGGGCAGCTGCCAGCCTGGTACGTAGGTATGGCGAATGAGGAAGACGGACTTGGACGCCCTGTCGTGGATCAGGCCGCGCACGCCAAGCGTCATCGGCCTCCGCAGCACGAAATAGAGATGGAACAGCCTGGCCCTCAAACCTGGCCAGCCGGTCTGGCGGAAGGCATCTTCAGGGCTCGTCATTGATAGCGAAACCGTGGGTGGAAAGCCGTGCGCGGGTCGCCTATGAAGGTTGTATGTTCAGGCTCGCGCATATTTCCGATGTCCATCTGGGGCCGCTCCCCGATGTATCCTATCGCGATCTCGCCTCCAAGCGCGTGCTCGGCTATGTCAACTGGCAGCGCAACCGCCGCCGCCATATGCATGATGCGGTCATCGACACGATCGTCGCCGACATCAAGGCGAACACGCCTGACCACCTCGCCGTCACCGGCGACCTGGTCAATCTGGCGCTCGACGGCGAGATCGAGATGGCCAGGCACTGGCTGGAGACGCTGGCACCGCCGCATGATGTTTCGGTCGTTCCGGGCAATCACGACGCCTATGTGCCAGGCGCCTTCGACAAGGTCTGCCGATCCTGGGCGGCGTGGATGAGCGGCGACGGCGTCAACACGCCGGTCGATCGTAACGCATTTCCCTATTTGCGCGTGCGCGGCAACGTCGCGCTGATCGGTGTCTCGACGGCGCGCGCCACGGCACCCTTCATGGCCAATGGTTTCTTCATGGAAGGCCAAGCGAAGCGGCTCGGCAAAATCCTCGGGGATACCGCCGGACAGGGGCTGTTTCGCGCCATCATGATCCATCATCCGCCGGTGCGCGGCGCGGTCCCGCAGCACAAGCGGCTGTTCGGCATCGCCCGCTTCAACAAGATCATTCGCCATCACGGCGCCGACCTTGTGCTGCACGGCCATTCGCATCTGCCGTCGCTGTTCTTCATCGGCGGTCGCGGCGTCAGGATCCCGGCGGTCGGTGTCGCTGCCGCCGGCCAGGCGCCGGGCGGCAAGAACCCGGCGGCGCAGTACAATCTGTTCGACATTGACGGCGAGAAGGGCAATTGGCGGATCCGGCTGACACGGCGCGGCCTGACCGGGCCGTCCATACCGCCATCCGATCTGCAGACGGTGGAGCTTGGCGCCGAGGCCGCTATGGCCGCAAATTGACAACCATGGCCACGATGCGGTCCCAGAACAGGACGACCGACACCACAAGGCCGACCAGTGCGCCGGCAGCGACCAGGCCAAGCCCGGACAGAAGGGCCGACCAGCGTTTGCCGCGCTCCGTTGCGCGCAGCGGCGGTTCGGCTTCCGGCACATACGCACGTTTCAGGCCGGCGACGGCGGGTTCGACGCCGCCTTCCAGCATCCTCTGACGCTCGACGATGCGCTCGGCGACATAGCGTGTCACGGAATCGGCAACCGGCTTCATCTCGGTGGATTCGGCAAGCACCACCCGGCCGATACGGGTGTCCTTGAGGAAGCGATAGGTCCGGCGGTCGCGCCCCATGGCGACATGGCTGATGGCGTCGATCCACAGGCGCGGCTGCAAGCCGGACGAGACGACAAAGTCGAAATTGTCCATATCGGCCGGAACATCGGCAAAAACCGGTGCCAGTTCGGCGGCGAGCAGATCGAGACGCATGCGATGCGCCTCGCGCATGTCGACGACGACGTCGTCGCGGTCGGCGAAGGCATTTTTGACATCACGGATGGCATCGGACAGTTTCTTGGACTGGTCGATGGTCTTCTCGCCTGCTTCCTTCATCGGCGTCCGCCTCGTAGGTTTGGTTAACACCGGGTTAACACAGCCGCCGGCAAAATGCACTGGCGAGATCGACGGCCCCGGGGTGTCCAGGAAGGTTGTCGTGCGCGAAAAAGGTCAGCTGGCTGCGGCGGCGAATTTCTGGCGGTGTGGCCTGGCGCGACGATTGGTGTTGCGGCGAATGATCTCGGCAACAAGGTCGGGGGCTTCCTCAGCCAGCATATGGCCGGCCTCCAGCACGTGGTGCACGTGAAAATGCGCCGGCAGGTCATCCGCCTGGGTAAAGGGCAGCACCGCATCGCTGATTCCCCATGCCACCATCACCGGCATGTTCAGTCCATCGAGGCGATCGTGCGGGATGACGCCTTGCCGACCGTCCACGGTCATGGCGGCTGCGATCTCGACGAGCTTTTCGAGTTGGCCGGGTCGCCTGCGCATTTCCCAAAGGGTGTCCACCGTATGTTCGAGCGGCGGGGCTGATGGTCCCGACATGACGGCGAGGCAGGAGCGGATCTCGGACCGATCCGCGGCTTCGGCATAGCGGCGCAACAGCGGTCCATTGATTTCGGGGCCAAGGCCGCCCGGCGCCAGAAGCGTCAGCGAGGCTATCTTTTCGGGCTCGGCCAGCGCCATCAGCGCCGCCACGGCACCGCCCATCGAGTGGCCCACGAGATGAACGCGCTTCAGGCGGCGCTCCGAGAGATCGGCGAGCACGGCCTTGGCTGCCACCCTGGCGGGACCGGCGGCGGGAAAATCGAGCGACAACCCGTGCCCAGGCAGATCATAGGCCAGCGTATGCGTGGAAGGCGTCAGGGCGGAAATCACCTCGTGCCATACATCATGGCAGCCGCCGAAACCGTGCAGCAGGACGATGGCCTTCGAGCCAACACCCTCTTCGGCGGCAAAAAGTGATGCGGTCATGAAAGCTGATTTTTTGTTATTGCAGAATGCGCGACACCCAATGGTGGCTGAATTGCTCCTAGTCCAACGTGATGACCAGTAAAATTTTCGCGATTTGTACGGTTGTGTACAGAACCTGGCGACCAATCGGCAATCTGCGATGGAGCGCAGGAAATCCATCGGGACGCGGCGCAGCCAGTGCGCGGACGTCGATGGTGTCAGCTTGGGCTGCCGAGCCCGGCAGCGCGGAGTGCCTGGACCAGCCGGTCGGTCAGGTCGGCCGGATATTTCCGCTCGACGAAAGTCGCCCGCGGATCGGCGGCAAATTTGGGGAACTCGGTGGTCAGTTGTTTCAGCAGCGTGCTCACCAGATGATCCTGTCCGGCAGCCTTGGCGCCGACCAGCCGCGCCGCCAGATAGTGTGATTTCGTTGCCGTCGTTCTCAATGCCATGCTGGCCGCGACCGCCTTGTTCATGTCGCCGAGCATGAACTCACCGACGAACAGCCCGTAATCCCACCATGTCGGGTGCCCGCTGAAGGTCTCCACCGCATGATCGAGGATCGGCGTTCCTTCAGCATATCGTCCGGCGAAGATCAGCCCGTAGCCGTAAGCGGCGGCCATGCCGAGATCGTAGGGGTTGAGTTCATAGGCCTTGCGCATCCAGCGGATCGCTTCGTCCGTATTGCCGAGGCGCGAACTGACATAGCCGTAGGAGCGATGCGCATAAGGGCTGGTCGGACCCATCTGCACGCCGCGATGGGCAAACTCGACGGCTGTCTCAATCGTCGCATTGGGCGGATAGGCGTAATGATCGGACACCGCCTCGAGATGCAGGGAAGCAAGCTCCGAATAGACGAGCGAGGACTTGGTTCCACCATTGGCCAGCTTCTCGAGGCATCGGTAGGCTGCCTCATGGGTCCTGGCGTTCTGGTCGAGGTAATATTTGCCGTTGAGCAGCAGGCATTGCGTCAGACCGTTTGGCGTGCCGGTCTGCTCGATATAGTTGTAGATGGTGCCGGAGGCGGGGAGTGCCGAGCTAAGCATATCGGCGATACGGTCTTCGACCGCTGCAGGTGCGCTGTCGGCGGGGGTGAGATTGCGCGATAGAAGCACCCGTCCGGACGCCATGCTTTGCAGTTCTATGGTGATGTCGCCCGCGTCCGGTCCAGATAGGACGTCGAATATGAAGCTCGTCGCGTCGTCGGCCGGATCGCCGACGGTGTCGCGGCCGATGAAGTCAATCGTATCGAAGCCACTCAGGCCGGCGCGCAGCGATGCGGCGACACGGCTGGCGTCGGGGCCGTCAGCCTTGAGTCCGATATAGACTTGCGGCAGAGCGTCAGCCCTTGCCGATGCCGTGATGCTTGCAGTTGCGCCAGCGATCTCCGGCATTGCCGAGATGTCGCCGCCTGCCAGCAAGGCAGTGCTGCCCTGGCGAAGGATCAGTACGCCCAGCATGGCGATGACCAAGGCGATCGCCATCCAGAAAAAGCGGAGATGGCGCGCCACCGAGGGGGCAGGCGAAGACGGTACGGAAGCCAGAGACATCGCCTCCAGCATGCCCGTGCCGGCTTCGTTTGACCGATCGGTGGATGCGGCGCCGTCCAGCCTGAGTTCGGGAACAGACTCGGCAATATCCGGCAGGCGGATCGCGTTCAATTCATAGGCAGGAACATAGCCGCCGCGCGGAATGGCGATGCGGACCGGCTCGGCAATTCCCTCATTGGCAAAATAGTGCTGCAGAAGCTCGCGCAGCCTGCCTGCCTGCACACGCACCACGGCATCGGTGGACGGATCGAAGTCGCCGTCCTTGCCGAAAACATCCATGGCAATGGAAAAGCCCTTGAGCCTGTCGGCTTCGCCGGCCTGTTCACGTTCGACAAGATAACGCAGCAGCTTGCGCGCGCGTTCGGATCGGCCGAACGTTTGGCTGGCAAGCAGTCGCTCCAGTGTCTCGCGCACTGCGGGGGCGGCAGGCGTGGCATGCTGCAAGTGTCGATCCTCTCGAAGTCGGCACAGGTTGAGGCGCGATCATATAGGTCCCGCACCACCACACAAGTATACACCCCGTTATGCGATCACGTACCCACCGGATAATTCCGCGGTGGTTAATGGCCCGAAAGATCGGAACCGATCACCAGATTGGGACGGTTCCGATCTTTGTTCCCGCCGGGCGTCAGCCGGCTTTTTAACCGACGATACGGTTCGCGGCAGACATCACTGCTTCCAGCGAGGCAGCGACGATGTTGGTGTTGATGCCGGCGCCGAACAGCTTGCCCTGGGGATATTCCATCTCGACATAGGAAATGGCCGACGCGTTCGAGCCGCGCTGCATCGAGTGCTCGGAATAGTCGAGCACCGACATCTCGACACCGACATGGAGCGACAGCGCATTGACGAAGCCATCGATCGGGCCGGTACCCGTGCCTGTAATCGTCACTTCCTTGCCGTTGTCGAGGATGACCGCCTCGACGACGCGCCGGCCCTTGATCTCGGTGCTGGGATAGGTGTGGTGATCGAGGAATTTCAGCCGCGCGCCGGGCTGGTCGACATAGGTCTCGATAAAGCGCTCGTAGATGCGCCTGGCCGGCACTTCCTTGCCCTCGGCATCGGTGATCGCCTGGATTTCCTGGCTGAACTCGATCTGCAGATTGCGCGGCAGGTTGAGGCCGTAATCTGCCTGCAGCACATAGGCGATGCCGCCCTTGCCGGACTGCGAATTGATGCGGATGATGGCTTCGTAGCTGCGTCCGACATCGGCCGGGTCGATCGGCAGATAGGGCACTTCCCACAGGCTCGTATTGGCCTTCTTCAGCGCCTTCATGCCCTTGTTGATGGCATCCTGGTGCGAACCGGAAAAGGCGGTGTAGACGAGTTCGCCGACATAGGGATGGCGCTCGGGGATCTTCAACTGGTTCGAATATTCGTAGACGTCCTTCATCCGGTTGATGTCGGAGCAATCGATCAAGGGATCGACACCTTGCGTGTACATGTTCAGCGCCAGCGTGACGATGTCGACATTGCCGGTGCGCTCGCCATTGCCGAACAGCGTGCCTTCGACGCGGTCGGCGCCGGCCATCAGGCCGAGCTCGGTGGTGGCTATGCCGGTGCCGCGGTCATTGTGCGGATGCAGCGAGACCAGCAGGTTTTCCCGGTTGTCGAGGTTGCGGCACATCCACTCGATGCGGTCGGCATAGATGTTGGGGGTCGACATCTCGACCGTCGAGGGCAGGTTGACGATCAGCTTGTTGTCCGCCGTCGGCCTGACGATCTCGGTGACGGCGTTGCAGATCTCCAGCGCCACTTCGAGTTCGGTGCCGGTAAAGCTTTCCGGCGAATACTCGAAACGAAAGCCTCCGCCGGCCTTGGCCGCCATGTCGGTGATCATCTTGGCGGCGTCGGTGGCGATGCGCTTGATGCCGCCGACGTCTTTTTCGAAGACGACGCGACGCTGCAGCTCGCTGGTCGAATTGTAGAAATGGACGATCGGGTTGGTGGCGCCCTTCAGCGCCTCGAAGGTGCGGGTGATCAGCTCCGGCCGGCACTGCACCAGCACCTGCAGCGAGACATCGGCGGGCACGTCGCCTTCCTCGATGCACCAGCGGGCAAAGTCGAAATCGGTCTGCGAGGCCGACGGGAAGCCGATCTCGATCTCCTTGAAGCCCATGTCGAGCAGCAGGCCGAACATGCGTGCCTTGCGCTCATGGCCCATCGGATCGATCAGCGCCTGGTTGCCGTCGCGCAAGTCAACCGAGCACCAGATCGGCGCCTTGTCGATCACCTTCGAAGGCCAGGTCCGGTCGGTGAGGCCGACGGTCGGATAGGGCTGATATTTGCGAGCCGCGTCGGGCATCCCTTTGGCCGAATCCGTGTCGGCTACCGCGGCATCGGAGCGGATTTCTTCTCGTGCGTTCATCGTCGGTTCTCCCGGCGGCTCATGGATCCACCTTCGGTGGATTGATGGCGAGCGGCGCCTTTACCAGAATTTCGTTCGCTTGATGTGATTGCCAAGGAGCATGCGCTTGCGCGGCGGTTCGACCGCCGGGCGCTCCTTCAGCGAACCCGGCGATCGCCGATAAGGCCGAGAAGAAGCAGGGTCGAAGCCAGCGCGCGCACGGCCTCGCCGGAAAAACCGGTCGAACGGGAAGCGTTGGTGGCGCGCGTGTTCATGGCGGTTCTCTTACAGGA
>NZ_RZQI01000007.1:0-24020 GCF_003998335.1 Mesorhizobium sp. M7A.F.Ca.CA.002.05.1.1
CTCCAGCACGATCGTCGCCAGCAGGCCAAGCGTCGCAACGGCCATCAGCGTCCAGCCAAGGCGTTTGCGGCCTGGAGAGATCAGATCGGAAGGGCCGGCATCTGCCGGCCACTGGTTCGCGGTCGAAGTCTGGTCAGCCACAAATCTCGCCCGTTTGAAGGCTCTCGAAGAGCCGGAGCCGGTCTAAAGTGGTCCGGCGTTGCCGCCGGACCACGGTTCATAGGCCAGCCTACATGCCGAGCGAAGCTTTGTAGAGCTTGATCTGGTTGTCGCGGCCGATCTGATCGGTCAGCTTCTCCCAGGCCGCCGCGATGGCGTCGGCACCTTCTTGCGCCTTCATCTTGCCGGCGAAAGTGTTGGCCAGGATGTCCTCGGCGGCGCTGTAGTATTGGAAAATGCCGGGGATGCGTGGCTCGATCGCCGCGTTCGGATGGTTGTAGCTGTCTGATTCCGACTTGAGGTAGGAGGTGATGAAGGCCTCGTCGTAGCCGGCCGCCACCCATTCGGGAATGTCGAAATGCGAGTTGCGGTAGGGCTGGAAGCCCGACGGATACATCGCCGTCCAGATCGACAGGTCCTTGCCGCCGAGATGGGCGGCGGCGGACCATGCCGCCTTCTTCTTCTTTTCGTCGGCATCGACGCGGGCCATCACATAGACGCCCCAGCCGAGATAGGCGCAGTTGGGCGCATAGTTCGGGCCGCTGGCGAGCTTGTCCCAGGCGCCGGTCTTCGCATTGTAGACATCGTCCGAGCCGGGCAGGATCGAGAAGCCGGTGACGTCGCCGACGACGGAAGAGTCGTTGGTCTTGACGTTGGAGCCGACGTCGCCCCACCAAGTGACCATCGAGCCGGTGCCGGCCAGGAACTGCTGGAAGGCGGTCGTGTTCGGATCGGCATTGATCTGGTCGGCGGGTTCGGACGGCAGCGCGTCGATGACGTCCTGGATGGCGCGCACCCAGGCCGGATTGTTGACGCGCGGCTTCATCGTGTCGGCGTCGAAGAGCCAGGCCTTGTCGTCGGGGTGCTTGGCATAAGCGGTGGCGCGACTGCCGAGGAAATAGAAGCCGAAGCCGCCCCAGGGCTTTGGCGCGTCGAGATAGCCATAGACGTCCTGGTCCTTGAGCTTCTTGCCCTTGAGGAACTTGGTCACCGCCTGAACCTGCTGCCAGGTCTTCGGTACGCCCCATTCACCTTCGCCGCCGCCGTCCTTCCAGGCCTTGGCGAGGTCGGCATCGGCGAACACGTCGGTGCGGTAGTTGAAGTTGTGCGCGTCGCCGTCGACGGTCACGCGGTATTGCTTGCCGTCCCAGGTGCCGACCGGCGGCTTCAGATAGCTGACCAGATCGTCGAAATCGATCTGGGTCTTGACCCAGTCGGGCATTTCCGACGTCAGGCCCTTGCCGCAGACATCGCCTTCGAACGGCGCGCCCATTTCGATAATGTCGAAATCGACGGTGCCGGTCGCGATCGACTGCTGCAGGCGGGCATTGTAATCGGCCTGCGCCAGGTCGATCCAGTTGATCTTGGCGCCGGTATAGGTCTCCCACGGCTTCAGGAAGCCGCGGAACAGCACATTGTGCAGGTTCTGGTTGTTGAGACCCATGAAGGTCAGCTCGACGCCGGCGAATTCGCCTTCCTTGACATTGGCCTTGGTCGCTTCGAGGCAGAGTTCACCGACCTTCTGGAAGTCGGCGTCCGTCGGCTGGCCTTTGCCGACGCCGGGGATCTGCAGGATTTTTGTGCGCAATTCGCTTGCCGCGGAAGCCGGGCGCGTCAAGGCGCCAAGTCCGGCGCTGGATGCGGCTGCGATCGCGGCCATGCTGGCCGCGCCCTTCAATATGTCGCGCCTTGTGGCGCCGGCTCGAACCAGTTTGTCGTAAAGACCCGTTCTCATCGCCTATTCCTCCCAGAACATCAGTGTGAATAAATCGGCCAACTGTCGGACGCCGGAGCGCCAAAGATGCTCCCGTTTCGGAAACGAATTAGGCAGGACCCCACCCTGCGTCGATTGAGGTTCCGATTGCGGATCGGATACCGACATTTTGACCAACGCCTGCCACTATTCTCACAACACAACGCCGTGTCAACGAGAGCGGGTTTTTATCTATAAGGGACCGACTTGCCCTGACAGGTCGCGTTGGTTAGCTTCTGCGCCTAC
The DNA here is from genome assembly GCF_003998335.1 of Mesorhizobium sp. M7A.F.Ca.CA.002.05.1.1. Lineage (NCBI taxonomy): Bacteria > Pseudomonadati > Pseudomonadota > Alphaproteobacteria > Hyphomicrobiales > Phyllobacteriaceae > Mesorhizobium > Mesorhizobium sp. M7A.F.Ca.CA.002.05.1.1. The sequence continues at coordinate 2,159 of NZ_RZQI01000007.1, forward strand.
GGCTAATGGAGCCGATGGGGGAGATATGGCGCAAGTCGCGATCAGCAAGGTGGCCAAGGCCTTTGGAACGGTCAAGGTTCTGCACGAAGTCAGCGTCGATATCGCAGACGGACAGTTCGTGGTGCTGGTTGGCCCTTCGGGTTGCGGTAAGTCCACATTGCTCAGGATGGTGGCTGGGTTGGAGACCGTCTCCGCCGGTACGATCGCCATCGGCGACCGCGTCGTCAATCATCTGCCGCCGGCCAAGCGCGACATCGCCATGGTGTTCCAGAACTATGCGCTCTATCCGCACAAAACGGTCGAGCAGAACATGGCCTTTGCCCTCAAGCTCAGGAAAACCGATCCGGCCTTGGTCGCCGAGCGGGTCAAGCGCGCCGCCGATATCCTCGACCTCAATCCCTATCTGAAGCGCTATCCCCGCCAGCTTTCCGGCGGCCAGCGACAGCGCGTGGCCATGGGCCGTGCCATCGTGCGCAATCCGCAGGTCTTCCTGTTCGACGAGCCGCTGTCCAATCTCGACGCCAAGCTGCGCGTGCAGATGCGCACCGAGATCAAGGAACTGCACCAGAGGCTGAAGACCACCACCATCTACGTCACCCACGACCAGATCGAGGCCATGACCATGGCCGACAAGATCGTCGTGATGCGCGACGGCCGCATCGAGCAGGTCGGCGCGCCGCTGGAGCTGTTCGACAGACCGGCCAACCTGTTTGTCGCCGGCTTCATCGGCTCGCCGTCGATGAACCTGCTCAAGGGCACCATGCGCAAGGGCGACAAGCCCGGTGTCGACATCGCGGGCACGCTGTTCCCGATCGCATCGGGCAACGCCGCACAAGACGGGCAAGCCGTCGTTTATGGCGTGCGACCGGAGCATCTCGAAATTCATCCCGACGGCGTGCCGGCGAAGATTTCGGTGGTCGAGCCGACCGGCTCGGAAACGCTGGTGTTCCTGCGCTTCGGCGAAGGCGAGATGGTGGCGCTGTTTCGCGAGCGTCACGACTTCAAGCCGGGCGATACGTTGAAGCTGAAGCCACGGCTCGACCAGATCCATCTTTTCGACGCAGAGACCGGCAAGCGTCTCTGATCCCAACTCACGAGGAATACCATGCTCAAAGGCATCAACCCGCTGCTCAATGCCGACGTGCTGCAGGCATTGCGGGCAATGGGGCATGGCGATGATCTGATCATCGCCGACACCAATTTTCCGTCCGATTCCGTGGCGCGCCAGACGGCGCTCGGCCGCGTGCTGCGCATCGATGCCTCGGCGGCGCAAGTGGTCAAGGCGGTGCTGTCGCTCTACCCACTGGATACATTCGTCGACGACTCGGCCGCGCGCATGGAAATTGTGGGCAAGCCCGACGAAATTCCGCCCGTACAAAGCGAAGTGCAAAGGGAGGTCGACAAGGCCGAGGGCAAGTCGTGGCCGATGATCGCGGTCGAGCGCTATGCCTTCTACGAGCGCGCCAAACAGGCCTATTGCGTCATCCAGACAGGTGAGCGCCGCTTCTACGGCTGCTTCGCCTTTCGCAAGGGCGTCGTGCCGCCGGATGCGCAGTAGCGGCATGGCTTCGGGCAAGCCGGTCGTCATGAAGCCTGTCGTCATATTGGGTGTGTTCGTCGCCGACACCGCCTACAGGGCGCAGCGGCAGCCGCGCATGGGCGAAACCATCCTCGGCACATCCTTCACGCTGGGGCCGGGCGGCAAGGGTTCTAACCAGGCGGTTGCCGCCGGCAAGCTCGGCGCCGACGTCACCTTCCTCACCCGCCTCGGCGTCGATCCCTTCGCCGACATGGCGAGGCAGACCTGGGCGCAGGCGGGCGTGAAAAATGCCGTCATCAATACGCCGGAAAGCTACACCGGTGCGGCCTACATCTTCGTCGAGGAGACCACCGGCAACAACGCCATCATCGTCAGCCCCGGTGCTGCCATGCTGATCTCTCCAGCCGATATCGAAGCCAATGCCACGCTGATCGGCGGTGCCGGCGTCTTCGTCACCCAACTCGAACAGCCGATCGAAGCCGCCATGCGGGCGCTGGAGATCGCGCGTGGGGCAGGGGTGACGACGATCCTCAACCCGGCCCCCGCGGCAAAGCTTCCCGACCGCATCTACACGCTCTGCGACTACCTTACGCCCAACGAGACCGAGACGGAGGAACTGACCGGGATGAAGGTGTCCTCGGTCGACGAGGCGCGAGCCGCCGCGGACAGTCTGCTGAAAAAGGGGGTCGGCACGGTCATCGTCACGCTCGGCGACAAGGGCGCGCTTTTGCACTCGAAGGAGCGCTCCGACCATGTTCCAGCCGTCAGCGCCGGCCCGGTGGTCGAAACCACGGGGGCAGGCGATGCCTTCAATGGCGGGCTTGCCGCAGCACTTTCGAGGGGCGTGGAGCCGCTGCAAGCGGTGCGCTTCGCCTGCGCCGTCGCCGGTATCTCCGTGACGCGACCGGGGACTGCACCGTCGATGCCGACGTTGCAGGAGGTCGAGGCACTGCTGGCGAGGGGGTGATCTTGCAGGGCCAGGCGTAGGCAAGGGCTGAAAGGACCTGAGTGACCTCAGGTCTCTTGGACCTCAGGTCTCTTGCAAGACAATATTTTTGACAATCAATGTCGACATTTCTCTGAAGCCAAGAGCTTGATACCCTTGAGAGAAATGGCGCGAGTGACGGGGCTCGAACCCGCGACCTCCGGCGTGACAGGCCAGTGAAAACCGCAAAGCCACCAACGCTGGGTTTCGACTCTCTTCGACGGCGAATTGGTGCAAAAGCGGCCAAAGTTGAAACCGCTGGACTAGCGATCGCCCTTGGCCTTTGCGTAGGAATTCCCCACTGCTTTGCCCATGCCTGACACCTTGTTGGAGTCGGGTGTGTAGCGAAGTTCCGGCTTGTTGGCCCTGCATTTGGAGCAGACCAGGCGCGGCGCGAGATTCCAGTTCATCGCTTTGACCTCCGGACCGTATTTGTCTCTTAAACCCTCAAGGTCGAGCACCGCGTAATGAACGCAGTTGCGGCAATACGCCGTGATCTGCATGTTCCCGTCGACCAGCGATTGGAATGTCCAGTCGCTCATCCTCGAAACCGTTCAGTGTACCAGGTAATCTTGCCGTCGACCTTCATCGGCTTGTGGATCACCAGGCGCTTCGGCAGGTGTTCCGGATGCACCTCGAGCAGCGTGATCTTGATCTGTGGCTTGCAACGGCTGCAATCGAACTTCAGCGCCAGCGGATCGACGCCGCCGCCATAGACCATCATCAGGTCGGCCGACCTGATGTAGCGGACATTGCCGCAACTGCATTCGGCCTTCACAAGCATGTTGTGCCGGGTCGCCTTGCCCAGCGTGTCGATCGGATCGTGTTCCATGAGAACGTAATAAGAACAAATTCCCAACTGCGGTCAAGGGCCCCATCAGCCTTCGTCGAGGAAACCCTGCACCGAGGCGTGCCGCAGCTTGGGCTCGCCGCGTAGCGTCCTGACGCTGGCTTTGATGCCGGGCTTGACCCATTCGACGTCAGGCGTGATCTGTGCCGTGGGAACGTGCGGCGGCGCTGCCTTGGCCTTCTGCACCCGTTTCCAGAGGCGGTCCTTTATCGCATCCGTGGTGGCGATCACGGCCTTGCCGACATATTTTCCGTCCCGCGCGAACAGCCCCTCGGTCCACTCGCCGGCTTTTCGTTTGACGCCGATCAGATCCAGTTCGGCGATGTCCCAGCATTTTGTCTTCAGCCAGGCTTCATCCTTGGCGCCGCTACGATATGGGCTGAACTTGCGCTTCGACACCACGCCTTCAAGCCCCATTCGCTCAGCCGCATCGTAGAACTCGGCGCCGCCGCCCTCGACGTGCTGGCTGTACTGGATGATGCCCTCGGCCGGCTTGATCAGGTCCCACAGGATTGCCTTGCGCTCGATCGCCGGCCGCGGGCGCAGATCCTCGCCGTCCAGATACAGAATATCGAACGCTACAAAGGCGAGCAGCTCGGCGTTCCATGCCATGCGCGAATGCATGGCGTGGAAGTTCGACCGGCCGTCCGGCTCGGGCGCGATCACCTCACCGTCGAGGATGAACGATTTCGCCTTCAGCTGCTCGGCAGCGGTGACGATCGGCCAGTAGCGCTTCGACCAGTCGATGGCGGTGCGGGTGAAGGCACGGGCGCCGGCCCAGTCCAGGATGATCTGGGTGCGGAAGCCGTCATATTTGATTTCGTGGATCCAGTCGTCGCTGACCGGCGGCTCCAGCACCAGGACGGGTTCCTGTGGCTTGATGAACTTCAGCCGGTCTCCGGCGTTACTCATACTCGATACCCCGCACCGCGATTCAAGTCGGAAGGCTGATTAAGGTTCCGGGGTATTTTAGACGAATTGTATGTCGGAGTCGTTGATGACCAAGCTTTCCGATCTTCCCCGCCCAACGGGCCGTCTCAAGGCAGTAGACCGCAAGCCGGTGACCGAAGGACCAGAGATTGAGATATGCCCGGTCTGCGGACAAGCGATCGACATGAGGGATATCGGGCAGCTGCTCTGGCATGTCACGGAAGACCATGAGCCACTCGAGCTCGACAGTTGAACAGCCGCCGGCTCCAAGCATCAAGGCCTAGGACGCAAAAGCCCGCCGCACCTTTCGGCACGGCGGGCTTTTCCAGGGCGCGATCCTTACTTCGATCGCGCGATCTCCTTTGCCAGGTCGCCGATGTCGCGGCGAAGGTCCCCGACCTCGTCAACGAAGCGGTTGCCGACTTCGATCAGCCGATACATGGCCTGGCGCTGCTTTTCATTGTCAGCGCGCCCGGCGATCAGTTCCATTGTGTAGCCCTCGATCGAGGCCGCCAGTTCCTTGACCGCGCTGTTGTCGATGAGGGCGCCGGCGACCTCGACCTGGCGCTCCGCCGGCGTGACGGTGCCGCGACCGAAGCGAAGGCCGAGCATTGCCAGGAGGCCGAGCAACGCCAATCCCACGAAATTGGCGATCGGCACCAACTGTTCGGCCGGAATGCCAAGGATCATCAACGCCTCCGCTGCGAAGCACCGACATCAGCCCATGCCCGAAAAAGGTTCCACATTTCGATCGTCATGAAGGTGAGGTAGACGATCACCCCGGTGCCGGAGCCATCGGCCGTCAGGACGGCAACGAGGACGCCGAGCGCAATTTGACCCCAAAACACGCACGACGCGATGGAAGCCCCAGCCCTGAAATGGGGCGAGTAGCGGAAACCCTTGAAGGTGCCATTGACGATGAGCGCCCCGAGCCGAAGCAGCGCAGTCATGAGACAGACGTTGGCCCAGAACGCTTCATTGCCGTAGGTAGCGATGATAGCCATCGACGGCGAGCGGTCGAAGGTCAGCGGATCCATTGCCAGGCAACCGGACCAGCCGAACAGCGCTCCGGTCATGATCCATTCGGTGACGCGCATCCCGAAATGCTCGCGGATGCCGCCAGCGATGCGCAGCACGATCATGTCTTGAGCTCCGCTCGGCGCGCAGCGCTGGCCTTGGTGTGCAAATCGCATTCGGCGCGCGTATAGAGCTTCACCGCGCAGCCTGGCGCCATCGTGCGGTCGATCTTGTTCTGGTCGGCTTGGGTCTTGCCCTGTGCGCCGGCGAGGCTGTTACCGAGGGCCTGTCGGAGCGGCGTCACACCGCTGACGCCCGAAGTCGTACACGCCGCCAGCGTCAAGGCACTCGTCAAGAGACATGCGAGCGTCAACGCCCTTGTGAATCGCATCGGTATTCTCCTTTTCGATCTTGGCGCGGACTTCGTCGGCGCCCCAATGCTTGATGAGTTCGTAGCCGCCGAGGGCGGCGCCGGAGACGGCGACGGCCAGGACGGCCCACGCGATGATGCGGGCGAGAGGGCGGGGAACACCGACGAAGCCGGCGACGAGCGAGATGAGGACGCCCATCAGCGCCGTGCTCCCGTCTTGAATGCCTCGACGCCCTTGGCTTCGCCATGGCGTGCGACCAGGAACAGCCCGCCGGCAACAGCCGCAATCGCCAGCATCCAGACCCAGCCAGGCACGTCGCCGGCAGCATCCTTGACAGGCTGGATATAGCCGCTGGCGGCGCCGAGATTGCCGATGATGCCGTCGAAGAAGCTGCCGATCAGTGCCGCGATGCCGGTGAAGAACGCGCCGACTTTGGTCAACCAGTTCGTCTTCACCTCCGGCACCTTGTCACGCACGACGTCGGCCCGCGCATCCGCGCGCGCGGCGGGAATGGCCCGCGGCTTGGCCTTCTGCAGGGACAGCAGCAGCTCGTCGTCGATGCCGTCACCCGCCGGCAGGCCATTGTCAGAGCGGAAGGCGCGGATCGCGGCTGCGGTGAAGTCGCCGGCCTTGCCGTCGACGCCGCCGACCTCTGTATAACCGAGATCCTTCAGCTGCTGCTGGACGCGCTCAACCGTTGCCTTGTCGACGGCCGGCACCACCGCGGCGATCGACACCGGCTCAGCCGAAACAGGGTCCGCCGCTGGCGAGAATGGCGTGTCCCTGATCTTTTGCCATTTGGCAAAGGCGGCGGCCATCTTGGTATCGTAGGCATTTTTTTTGTAGCCGGGACCATTCCAAGTCCTGGCGATGACCGGCCAGCGATGCGCGCGCAGATCGTCGTCGATCTTCCACGCGACCAGGAGGCGCACTGTCGCCTCGAGGTGGTTGGCCTCGGATGCCAAGAACGCCGTCACCAACGCCTGCGGTGAAGTGTACCCGGCATCGCGATGGTTCTCGCCGAGAATCTGGGTCAAGCCCCACGAAGCGGCCATCAACGCGATCGTCTCGTCGATTGCCATCGCTTTGACCAGGCGCGGGTAACTGTCCTTGGGATAGGGCTTCATGCCCCATTTCGGATAGGCGAGCCCAGCCTTGACCGCAGCATCCCGTTTCATGCCCTTGCCGAGAAGCCGGTAGAAGACATGCGGTTCGAACAGCATCTTCGGCCGGCCGGCCGCATCGAAGCCGGATCCTGCCGCCTCGACGTCCATGAAGGCATGCAGTTCGTCCTCGCCAACCCCGATCTCGGCACCGATGCGTGGAATGTCTATGTCTTGCAGGCGCACCGCTGCGCCCTTGAACGAAGTGTCCATGGGTTTTCCTTCGGATGTTGATTGACTATGGTCGGCGGCGGGAGGCCCGCGCATGAAATACGACGAACCGCGAGGGGATTGGTTTTCGCTGCCCAAGCCGTGGCTGGAGCTACCTCAGGCGATGCGAGACAGCGTGGTGCAGGCCGCCGGCGAGATCAGAACCTATGATGGCGGGCATCTCGTTCATGTCGACGGATTGTGGGAAGTGATGAAGAGCGGCACTCAGAACGATGCCGACATCATCCTCAACGCGCTGCGTAAGGCGAACTAGCCTTCGTAACTTGCCGAATTGCGATTTCTTTTGGTTGCATGTAAAAGCCCCTTTCGCTCGGGGGAATACAGATGTCTTCGCACCAAAATGCTGCACCGCAGCAGTATCCAACGCTGGACGGCTTACGCTTTCTGGCATTTGCGATGGTGTTCTTTTTTCACTTCTCGGCCGGACCTGACCACCCGACGCTCAGCATGCTTCAGGCGCAAGGCTGGATCGGCGTGGAAGTGTTTTTCACTCTGTCGGCATTCCTGCTTTTCGGCCTCTTCGAAAAAGAGGTAACAAGAACCGGACGGATCAGCATCTCGCTTTTCTACGCGCGAAGGCTTCTGCGCATCTACCCCCTAATGATGCTGTTCGCGATTGCCATGTTGATCCTGTACGGGTCGGCGAACGCCGACGCATACGGCTGGCTCCTGGGCCTTGCCTCGTTCGTCGGAAATTTCATTTACTGGTTTCCGGAACACGCCAAGTCCGTCCCAAACACCGGGCATCTCTGGTCCCTGTCGTACGAGTTCCAGATTTACCTGATCCTGCCCCTGTTATTTCTGGTCTATCGTGCGGTCGGCAAGCGGGCGTTTCTAATGGCGTTGCTTTGCGCGCTACCGATCTGCTTGGTTGGCCGTGCAGCATTTGCACTGAGCGGGATCTCTATCCAGCCGATCTACATGACGCCGTTGCTGAGGCCGGAATCGACCATTGCTGGCCTTCTGATCGCAATGGGCGTGACGAAAAAGCTCCCTATCTGGACGGTCGCTACGGCTTTCGCCTGCAGCGCTATCGGGCTGGTGACCCTTCCTGATCTTCATACCAGCGTAGGCTCAGTAATTGCCTTTGTAACAGCTGGCCTGTTCGCGGGATCACTGTTGCATCTGACTCTCTACGCCAAAAATCTTGGTACAGTCCTACAATGGCGCCCGCTCGCGTACCTTGGCCAGATTTCCTTCGGACTCTATGTCTTCCATCTCTGGGCCTTTGGGCAGGGCATGTCATTGCTGCGAATGACTTCAATCCCGGAGAATTATGGCACTCGCTGCCTGGCAGGCATGGCTTTCTGCATCGCCGTTGCCACCGTGAGCTACTACTGCCTCGAACGGCCAATCCTGCGCCAAAAGCCACGTCAGCAAGCCAGCCCGTCTCTCCCTGGGTCTGTGGTGCCAGCTGAGTAAACACTATATCTGCGCAGCCGCAACGAAGAACGCGTCGACCTGCTCATCATTGAAGCCAAGCGCGGCAAAGCCGGATGCCATCATCGGCTCTGTTCTCACGAACGAATTACTGTTGTCATAGGCGATTTGGACGGCCGGCCCTTTCGCGGCGATGAATGCCTCGACCTGGCCCAAGAGGCCGGACGCAAGAAGCTGGAGCTTAAACTGACGAGCCGAGACCGAGCCCGGGACGCGAACCACGGGACCAGGCAGCCCAAATCCGGCCAATACGTCTGTCAATTCCCCTTCGCTGGCGATTCGCGTGGGAACGACAGCTATGAGATCCGCCACACTGCACCCAGATGACAGTGCATCTTCCGCTGATAGGAATAGGCCCTCGGGCAGAGAATTCACATATGCCCCAGCAGCACTCGACCAGAAGCGGCTTTCGTCGTCGGCAACGATCCAGAAGCGATCAGTTAGCATGGATATCTGCCTCTAGTTGTATAGGCCAAATGGTGTGACGCTGGGGTTTGTACCTGTGCCGGCGGCACTGCCCGGTAGATAGCTCGTTCCGGCGTTGTTGGTGTTGATAGTGCCATTCAACGCAGCATTGTATCTCGACCCTGTGGCGCTTCCTGAAAACGTGTTTACCGGCACATTGATGAAGCCGCCGAACGCATTCGCGAACTGGGTTCCGAAAGCTGGTGTGCCGGTGATCGTGATCGTTTTGCCCACGCAAGCCACGAGGCCATAGGCTTCAGCCCACCAGTGCTTCGATGCCGATCCTGTGATGTTGTAGTTGGCGTTGATCGTTACCGCCGCATCATTGTCTGCAAGGATATGCCCGCCGGCGCACGCTCCAAAATCCATTTTCCCATCAACCGTGATCTGGCCTTTGTTGGTTGCCCACAGGCATTGTCCGGAAGTTGTGGTTTGGAGCTTCAACCCCGAGACCGAAAGCGCAGAGCCTCCCCCGCTCACCGTTATGCAACTGCTGGAGGTCGTGGAAATTATCACGTTGGCAGGGGTGATTGCGTCGCCGACGACGCTTACGAGACCGCCGACGAACGGAGCGTTTACATTGACGCCGGCGGTATAGGTCCCGGCGCCGACTTGGATGGTCACGCCGAAGCCGCCTAGGTCCAAAGTCTTAACGACGTCGATAGCTTTCTGCAGCGTCAGGAATGCGCCACCAGCATTGTTCACAAGGCCTGTATTGCCGTTCGATCCGTCGGTGCGGACGAAGTAAGTTCGGCTTGCCGTCAGCCTCTCTCTTTTTTTCCCGGCCGCGATTTGCAGCAGATCGAGTTGCGTCATGGACAGGTCTTCGGGCGCGCCCGTGCCCGCAGTCGTGCGCCCCTTGACGGTGGCATTGGCCATGTTGGCGAGTTTGACGACGGGAATAGCGGGATTGGTGTTATCGATCGCGATTCCGGTACCGGGCGAGATGCTGCTGACGGGACCGCCCGCAGCCGCATCCGCTACCGGGAACGGCCCTTCCCATGCCGTGCCGGACCATCGGTAGAACGCGAAAGCGATGCCGATCTCGGCATGCAGGAAGAAGAAGCCTTCATCGTCGGACGTCAGGACAATGGCGTCGCGCTCGGCGATCGTGCCTGAGGCGTTGGGGTGAACCCCGACCAGCGACAGCGTCACGAGCACGCGCGACAGCGTGCGATTGAGGTCGACGATGTCGGCGGCGTTCGAATTCTCCAGCGCAATGGCGTAGGCCGCCCCAGCAGCGGTCGCGCCTGGCCAGGCGTAGGCCAGCGTCAGGTGCGTGTCGTCGGTGACGGACAGGATCGGAACGGCCACGCCAAGGCGCGTGAACATGCCGCCTGCGACAAGCCCGAGCGCCCACGCGGTACCGGTGCCGGTGACCACTGCATTGCCGTTCGTCACGGATACCGTGCCGGTGGAATAGATTGATGCCATTTGGATTTGCCCTTTAGTCGGGAACAGCGAGGACGAAGTAGCGGAACACCCAGCGGCTGCCGGCCGTGTCGTTGACGCTGAAGGTGATGGTGTGCGCGGCGGCGTCGTAGACCCACCAGTTGGTGAGCTGGAGCGTTACCCCGAATGCAGAGGACGCCCAGTTGGCGTTGATCAGAATGTCGCCGTCGTTGAAATTGGCGTCGGCGCCGACCTTCTGCAGAGCCGTCAGGATGATGGGCGGATTGTCCAGCGCCGGAACCGCAAGCGTGTAGGTTCGCGCCGGTGTCGAGACGCCCGGTGTCCCTGAGAACAGCATATCCGCCACCTTCCCATAGGCGACCACCGGGCAATAACGATATTCGCTCCACAGCAGGATGTCGGCCGGCACCGGTGGCGAGGCCGCGCCCGGGCGCAGCATCTTGATCTCGCCCTCATCGGTGAACAGGATCTTGCCGGAACCGCCCGTCGTCGGCACCTGCTGGTTCTGGACCATGACATTGTAGAAAACCGTGATCGACACGGCGTTTCCGTTGACGATCGTCAGGTTGTTTCCGGAAATCGAGGCATCGACAAGAAAGGCGCTCGAGGGTGAGGAGAAAGACGCCATGTTGCCGGCCGCCGCCCCGATAATATAGGGGATCGAACCATCCGGCACGTCGACGCCGAGGGCGATCACCTGCGTCTGTCCAGCGGTCAACGTCGTCGATCCCGTGGCGACGATCGTCAGGGGTCTTTGATTCTCATGGACGATGCACTGTGAGGCAATCGCCGTCCTGGCATCGACCGCGCCGCGAGAGATGCGCGCGTAGCCGCGCTTCTCGTCGACCACAAAGAAGCAGTTGCCGACGATGGGCGGTGTCGACAGGGCGGTATAGTCCCGGTCGCAGGGAAAGCGGGTGACGATCGACATGGCGCAATACGGACTGGCCACAGCGCCAAATTGCGAAACCATCTCGTCGGGATGGTTGTTCAGATTGTCATAGGCCGAGGTTGTCCGAATGCCGCTGTTTTGCTTGACCTTGGCCATCGAATTGGGATTGCCGTTGGTCAACGTGTCGTCGCGATAGATCCTGGCCTTGTTGTTCGTCGGATCGATGTAGCGATGCTCGATGATCGGCAGGAAGCCGTAATAGGCGATTGCCCGCGCCGCGTGGCAGAAGACGAAGCCGCCGCTCTCGCATTTGAGAACATAGTTCGACGAGTTGCAGCCGGCCGGATAGTAAGTCGTGACCGTGCGCGGCCAGATGATGATGTCGTCGATGTAGCTGTATTCGGTGTTGCGCGAATTGAAGCGGTGCTTTTCCCAATCCGTGTCCGGCGTCGACAAAGGATCGTAGGACGCATCGGCCATGATCTTGACCATCGGCACGCCGCTGCCGTCGAGCCCGATGAAGCCGCGCGTGCTCATGCGAACAGTTCGATCTTGGCTTCTGTGCCGTTGCCGGTGATCACCAGCTTGCCGTTGGCGGATTGCAGCTCTTCCACGATGGCCGTGCCGATCCGCGCGACCTGCAGCTTCAATTCGCCGCTTGCGAACACCAGGGGCGTGCCGTCGTTGGTTCCGTCAGTGACGACGAACTGATCAGCCTTGATGACAAAGCGCGAGAACGGCGCCAAAGGATTGCCGCCGGTAAAGCCGGCTTCCATGACATAGCCGGCATCGACCCAGACGTCGCCGTTGGTCGCGCGTACCTGCGCTATGAGGCGGGAGGTCACGTCACCGCTTCCGGCGGTGGCAATGAGCTGGAACAGCCCATCCGCCGAAATTAGGCCGACCGATGCTTCGACGGCCGTTGTGGCTGCTGCCAGCGCCACAAGCTCATCGTCGATCTCAGTGATCGACGCCTCGAGCAGCTGCTGCGCCGCGGCGGTGGCATTGCGGAAGCGAACGGCAACCGAGTTGTCCTTGGCAACGCGACCAGCGGCATCTACCGCGGCGGCGGCCAACTGATTGATGCGCTCTATGATGGCGACGCGCGTATCGGCGACAAGCGTGGCGAAGAGATCGTAGATGTCTTCCTGCACCTGACCGAGGCCGACCGACACGGCCGGTACCGTGGCCGCCGGCGTGTCGACGGTTGCCCAATCGGTGAAGAACGTCGTGCGCACCGGGCGCGTGATGATGCGATGGCGGTATTCGTAGGTTGTCGCCGCCAGAACGCCATCGCTGGTGATCAGCACCTGGTCGGGCACATTGGCGCGCTTGACGATGCTGTCGGTCTGACCCTGCGGCCGGTATTCGATGTCGATCGACACGACGGTGATGTCGGTGAACGCATTCCAGGTGAAGCGCAGGCCGGGGATTTTCTCCGCCGAACCGGCGACCTGCTGCGCTACGCCGAAGGCGAGGAAATTGGCGGCTTCGGTCTGATAGTCGGGCGGGCCGGGAAGCTCCGGCACCGGCGGCACGGTCGTGTAATCGGTGCCGTCGAAGATCTCGTCGCCGACTTCCTGCAGCTTCAGGTGGATGTTGCGCGCACCCTTGTCGCCGAGCGGCCCCAGCGTCTTTTCCAGCATCTGGAATTTGCGGGTGCCGAACTCCGCCGAATCCCATTCGCACCAGCGCCCGACCTTGGCATCGGCGAGGAACATTGGATGGATGACGATATCGCCATTGCCCTGGAACCGGCTGGCCTTGAAGGCGATGTCGGCCAGCCGGTCGGCGACCTCCGCCTTGTTGACCCCGCCGTATGGTATGGCCACTGCCAGGCGCTCGCCATCCTCGGCAAGAGCGACCTCGTCGATCCGCACCGCGAACGGCGTCTGCTCGAAGAAGGCGTCAGGATCGCGAAACGTGCCGGCCAGCGTGTTGATCAGTTCCGACTTGGTGCGCTTGGTCGAGAAACGGAAGGTCTCGTCGACCATGATGTCGTCGTCGGTGAAGGTGAGCACCGTCGATTGCGCGGCACCGACGATCGGGAACTCGCCGGAGGCGTCCTCGATCCACGTCGCCGCGCAGGCCTCGAACAGCGGCTGGATGTTCTGGTCGTGGGTCACGCCGGATCCTGCCGCGGCGATGACGCCGGCGGAATAGCGCTTCAGCAGGCCGATGCTTTCGTCGCAGACATTGGCGGCTAGCGTCCAGTCGCCGAGCGGCAGGCGCCCGGCCGGCACGCCCTTGCCGACCATCATTTCCGTGCCGTTGAAGAAGCCGCGCTCCAGTCCGTAAACCATCAGCACCGGGTTTTCGGAAAACTCCCATGTGTCCTGGTCATTCCAGCGATGGGCGCCACCGCCGCCAACGGTGCTGTCCTTGCGCCAATCGTAGAGCGGGGCGCCCTGCACCTCGAAAAAGGCCTCCCACGGCTGCTGCATCTTTTCGCGGTCGAGCTGCATGGTGACGACGGCATAGGCGATGCCGGCGCCACGATGATCCTCGCTCCAGCGGCCGGGCGGATTGGCCTGGTCGATCAGGCCGGCATCGGCCACCTGATCCATGGTGCCGAGATAGACCTTGACCCAGATTTCCCCGTCTATGCCCTGGACGCGGAAACCCTTGACCGGATCCTCGACGCCGCCGAGCGAGCGCCATTCGCCTTCGGCACGCACGCGGGTGACGCCGGTGATGCGGAAGTCGGAAAGCTTGTAGACGTCTTGAATGGACCGGTTTCCCGAGCCATAGGCATTGCGGTAAAGCTTCTGGCCGGCGGTGCCATAGACGCCGAGGCCGACCGTGCGCGCAAGATCCTCGCCATAGACCGTATCGAGCTGGACGGCCTGCGCCTGCGGTTCCTGTTGGCCGAAGATCGCGCCGAGGGCATACTTCGCCGCAAGACCGATGCCGAAGCGGGCGAGGCCGGCAAGGATGGTCGAGCCGCCGAGCCAGGAAGCGAAGCCGCCAAGGCCGACCGCGCTGGCAAGCGGCGCGATGATCGGGATCAGGAACGGCATGCTGTCAGCCGACCTTGAATGCGGATTTGATGGTCATCTGCGAGACGAAAGACAGACCGGACTCTGTTTTCACCGCAAAGCCGAGATCGGTGATGAAGCCTGCGCAGAGCACGCCGTTGCGCTCGACAACGCCGATATCGCCGCGCTGCGCCATCAGCCGGCCGACGGGCGGGAACAGGCTGGCCAACGCCATCTCGACATCGCCGAAGCCGCGCTTGCGCAGGATCCTCGCAGCGCCGGCTTCGGTCTTGTATTTGCCACGGATGTCGGCGGCAGGATCTGTGCCGGTGATCGCCTCGACGGCATCGGCGACGGTCAGCAGGCAGTCGGACACGCCCCACACGCCGGGTGTCGACTTGTGCTGGTTGACCAGACGCGCAAGGCGGCGGTCCCAGTCGGGCAACCGGGTGAGCTTGAGCATGATCAGGATTGCCTCAGTCGAAGGTGATGTCGAAGAACTCGTGCCGCACGGTGCTGGCAAATTCGAAGATGCGGTCGCCGGGCGAAACGAGCTGCTGATCCTGATGGCTGGCGGTGCGATAGCCGTCGCGATGGTTGGCGATGGCGCCGGAGCGCACATTGGCAATCAGCTTCTTTTCGCCATTGTCACGGGAATGGTCGACCGTATCGATGAAGCCGTAAGCGCCGGGCTCTGCATGCAAAAACGAGCGGTCATCGGGATCGAAGTAGAAGTCGAACACCGTCACCGGCGCATCCTTGTAGCCTTCATCCTCGATCAGCAGCAGCTTGTCGGGCGTCAGGCCGGAATCGCGCTTGGCGACCAGTTCGACAGTGAAGGTCGATGCGGCAGTGCCGAGGCCATAGACTGGCTCGGAGACGCTGATCAGCGAATTCGGCCAGTAGACCAGGCCGTCGACGATGATGTTGCCCTTGCCGTTCCAGAAGCCGTACGTGCCGGTCGTGCAGGCGATCTTGATGCCCGAGCGGATGACGGCTCTGCCTTCGGACAGGACGGTCTGCAGGCGGGTCGGAAAGCTCATTTCGGGATCTCGACAAGGGTAAAGGTCGCAACCGGCTTCGGCTCGTCGGGGATCGAGAACGACCCCGGCATGACGCGCATGTTGGCGACCGGGTTCTTGAACGTGATGACGGCGCCGGCCGTGATGTAGGCCGGCACGGCCGGCTCGACGGTGACGGTGATCGCGTTGCCAGCGGCGACGCCGCCGGTCTGGACGCGAAACAGCGCATTGTAGTCGCCTGTCGTCGCCGAGATCAGATCGCCGGCGCCGAGCGTCAGGCCATTTTCGACGCTGTTGATGAGCAGCGAGTTGCCGGTGATCGAGGCCAGGGCGCCGGGATTGGCCAGCGCGGCGGCACCGGCATTGCCCCAATAGGCACGCGGGATGCACATGTGCTTGGGCGTGTAGAGCACCGTTTGCAAGCCGCCGCGGCTGGCATCCTTGAACGCTTCGACCAGGAGCCGTTCCGAAGCCTTCAGCGGCTTGGTGCGCATCTGGATGGTCCAGTAGCTGTCGGCATACTCGACGAACGCCATGGCGCGCGTGCCGGAGCGCGAAACCGAGACCGATTCCACCAGCTGCGGATAGGCATGCTGGAAGCCGACGGCGGGCAGGGCAATCGCCGTCATCGCATCAGCCCCGTCGTCTTGGCCTCACGGATGGCCTTCACCACACGCGGGGTGAATTCCTTTTCGAATTTCTTCAGCGCGGCCGTCACCTGCTCGCCCGAATCGCCCTGACCGCCGTCCTGCATCTGGATGACAGGCGCAAAGCTAAGACTGATTGCTTGGCTGACGCCTGCGCCAGCAATCGACGGCAGCTTCGGAACGCTTGGAAGGATGGTGCCCGACTGGTGGGGCACAAACAGCTCAGGTCGCTTCTCTCCAACGATGTAGGGCTTCCCAGCGGTAACCGGCCCTCCCTTGGCTCGAAGACCGAGGGCGGAGATGATGCCAGGATCACTTCCCCCGCCGCCACCAAGGCCGATGGCGCCCAGAAGGCCGCCGAGCAAGCCGCCGCTGCCGCCGCTGGCGCTGTTCGCCTGCAGGATTGCATCAATCAAATCTTCCTCGATCTTGTCGATGATCTTGTCCAAGGCATTTAGGGCAACATTGGCCAGATCGTCCCAACCGAGCTTTCCGTCATCGAGCGCCGAGCGCAGATCGCCGAACACTCCCTTTAGAACGTCCCTCTGTAGGTCTTGAGCTTCCTGCGCCTTGCGGAGTTTATCGGCTTGGTCAGCATAGGCTTCGGAGACGTCGTCAATCGCCTTGATTTGGCTAGGCGACAATTTCGCATTTTGCCAGTCCTGGTCTCCCTTGCGGCGAGCCTCCTCACGGACCTGCTTCAGGGCCTCTTGTTCGAGGTCCAACGCGACTTTGCGCTTTTCCTGTTCTTTGAACGTGAGACCTAGAGCGCTCTGTTCTTCAAGCAGTGCGGCGGTTCGGTCCTTCACGGACTGAATGTCTTCGTCGAAACGGTCGTCTGCTGTTTTGCGGGTGCTGCCTTTCGTCGGCGTCGGCGTGGCGCCGCTTCCGTTTCCGAAGCCGTTGGGCTTGCCGGCCGCGATCTTGTTTATTTTGGCAACCTGGGCGTCAAGCTTGTCGGCAGCAGCGCCGAAGACATTAAGGCGTTGTTCGGCGTCAGCGATGTCGTATTTGAACGGTGTGAACTCCATGCCCGTGTACTGCTTGAACGTATTGTTCCTTTGAACGGCGGCGTCAAAGTCTGCCTGCGCCGCCTGCTCCGAAGCATGGGCGGCTTCCGCCTGGGTGGCTATCAGTTGCCGCAATGCAGTGATCTGGTCATAGGTCGCGTCGGTCGCGCCCTTCAGCGCTCTCTCATTGGTGGCGATCGCGTCATTTAGGTTTGAGGCCGAGCCTTTTGCGCTGCCCTGGCTTTCATAAAGTAGGAACAGCGCAGCGGCGGCGGCGCCGGCAACGAGACCAAGGGGGCCGAGAGCGGCCGTGAATGTGCCTGCAACGAGTGTTCCGGCGCGCATGGCGGTGAGGAAGGCTCCCAAGGCAACGACCGCGTTGCCAAGCCCAGCCACCATCCCGAGGATCGCGCGACCCGTCAAAGCTCCAATAATGATTGTCGCGAGCTCGACAACGACGTCGGCAACGCCCTTGAAGTTTGTGGCGAGATATTGAAGCGCGGCAACAAGGTCTCGGCTGGCGCCGGCGGAAGCATCCGCGTTTCCGATATAGGCTAGGAATTCATTGTTCACCTGGCCGATGGCGTCGGCGATCGTCGCGTTCGTGACCTTGAACTGCGCCTCGATCGGCTTCTGTGCAGCTAGGATCGCATGGAAAATCCGGTCCGAAGTGATCTTACCTTCCGCGCCAAGAGCCTTCAGCCCGCCGACTGTCGTCTTGAACTCTGTGGCAATCGCTTGCGCTAAGATCGGTGCGTTCTCACGCAGAGACCGCAGCTCGTCACCCTGCAGAACGCCGGAACCCAGCGCCTGACCAAGCTGTAGAATGCCGGCCGCTTGCTCGTTCGCCGACGCTCCACCAGCCTTGAAGGCCTTGGACACGATGTTCGTGACATCGGCGATCTCCTGCTCTGACTTGGCAACACCAGACGCCGAGCGGATAAGCTTCGCGTAAAGGTCGACGTAAGTCTCGAGATCGGTGCGCGCGTCGTTGGCCCCGGCCTTCAGTTCATTGAGCGATCGTGCCGAGACGCCAGCCGATGTTGCTGCGGCGCGGATCTTGTTCCCTGCCGCCGTCCATGCGTCCGCATATTGAGCAATCTCCCTAACGCCAAGTGCAGTGCCGATGCCGGACAGCGGCGCCAGAAGACCTTGGGCAGCGCTCTTCCCGATGCTGTTCAGACGGCTGTCAAATTGACGGGCGCGCCGTTCGATAGCATTAAATTGCGAATTGCTGATCCCGTTCGCGCGGGCGAGGCCCTTTTCGAAGGCCTTGAAATCGGCCGAAAGCTGGACAACCAGCTTTTCGAGGTCAGTTGCTGGCATAGAAGTGGCCAGCTTCTTGGGAGGATCGCATGTTTTCTACCTTGCTCGTGATTGCCGGTCTGACATCAACGCTGACGCCGCAGCAGGCTGACCGATGGATGGGCGCTTACCTTCACTCGATGAAGCTGCACTACGCTTGCCGTGGACACGGGAGCACGTATAGGACAGCGAAAAATATGGCCCTCCGCCAAGTCCAACTGCTGGACCTATATGGACCAAGTGGCCGGTTCACGGTTCGCGATGTCACCAACCTCGATCGCGACCTCCAGGCCGGAAAGGTCACGCTCGACGCGTCCATCAATCTAAAGGATTGCGAGAACCTTTTGCTTGAAGACAAAGCTGACCTTGAGGCATTAGGCGACGGAAAATAGCCGCTCGACCGGCAACAGCGCCACTGGGTTGAACGGCACCTTCGGCTGAAGCCCGATGATAGGTGCGGCGTCCGCGGTCAGCCAGTCCCACAACGCGTCCTTGTCGGCCTCGGAAAGCTGCCTGTCTGACCCTGATTGCGACTTCCGGAAGCCCTCGACGACCGCATGGAATTGCCAGATGCTCATGCCGTTCACCTGTTGCGGTGAATAGCCCATGACTTGGCCGTAGCCGTATAGGACTTCAAAGCGGACCTTCCCGTTTGGCAGATCGTCTAGGGTGACGCCCTCATCCTCTTGGCTTTTTTTTTTAGGCTCGCCTGCCTCGTCGGGAGCGCCCATGCACGCCGCCATCAATATGGCCTGCGCGATCGGCAGGTTTTCCGCCGGCGGGCGGTCCTCGACATAGGATCGAACCAGCGTCAGAGCCTTCGCTGGCTCCATGCCGCCGCCAATCAGACCCAGCCGTATCACGTTCGAAATGTCGGTGGTTCTGCAGGTTCGATCCATGAGACGACCGAGCACCACGAACGGACCGGCATCGGTCTTTTCCTGAAGCTCGGCGAATTCGCCCCAGCCGACGCGGAAGGGATAGGTCCCATCCGCGAAGTCCAGCGTCACCCTGGCGTCGCGGCTCATTTACGGGGTCACCACGCGAACCAGCTCACCGTCGCTCGACATCTCGACGTTGTTGGTCACCCGACCGTTCTTGGACGGGTTACCCATGGTCACGGTTCCGACATGCATGAAACCGGTCCACGTGATGGTTTTCGCAGGGAATTCCATCTCCACTTTCACCGGGATGCTGTCGGGGTTCTCCCAGGCATCGAGCCACGTCTCAACGGATTCGTTGGCGAGAATGCCTTCGCCACTGATCGTCACCGATAGGCTGGTGGCGTCGCGTCCGAGCCAAGCCACCTTGTCGGGGTCGACACAATCCGGGAGGCTGAATTCCTCCAGAGCCTTGGTCAGCGTCATCGACTTGGAAAGAAAGCCGCACGGCGCGGTGTAGACGATCGGGGAGGCGCCGTCACCGAGAAGAACTCGGAACTTGCCGCCTTTGAGGGTGGTTGCGTCAGCCATTTGATGTCTCCTTTGATGGCAGCAATAGCGCCCGCCGGAGCGGGTTTCTCAGGGGTGAGGTGAGGCTGGGCTAGTCGTGCTCGACAACGGCCCGGAACGTGAGCCGAGCGCGGCTGGTTTTGCCGTCCGGATCTCGGACGACGTCGCGCTTGTACAATTCGAACGACAGCAGCGCATTTTCGGTCAGCGGTAGTTCGTACTCGTGCAGCGCCAGCCTGACCGCGTTGGCGATTTTCTTGACCTCGGCCGATCCGACCGCGCGCGACCAGGCGCTCATATCGAAGTAGATTTCGGATCCCGGTATGCAGTCGAAATCGTTCGGCAGCACCTGATCGCCATCGAAGGCGACGTATGGGAAATCAGCCGTGACTTGTTTTGTTGCCTTGTCGCGCGGCACCTCGTCATAGACGCGATCAGCGATCAGCGAGACCAAGTCGGCGAAGCCTTTCAGCCTAGCAACAATGGCGATCTGCAATTCGTAGGAAGCGTCAATCATGATGCCGCCACCTGCTTTGCTGCCTTATTCACTGCCGCGCGGATCGCCCGAGACGATCCTTTCTTGTTTGCCCGCCACGAAACGAAGAAATACGGCTGCGCCGGCATCTCCTGCGTTCCGTGCTCCTGCCACCGGGCGTAATAGGCAACCTCGTTGCCGGCGAAGATCGTCAGCGTCAGATCTCCGCCTAGTGATGCTTTGACCACCGCGACGACGTAGCTGCCCTTCGGTGCCTTGCCCCAGGTCCAGCCGATGCTATCGCGCAGTTCGCCGCGGTCGACAGGCACCAGCGATTTCATCATGGCGACGATGATGTCGGCCTGTTTCTCCATCGCCGCACGGATCATGTCGCGGGCGACTTTAGGTAATGCTGTCAATTTGCGCTGCAACTTGGCGAGCCGGAGGATTGAGGTCATGACGCCACCCCGCTCTCCACCAAGATGTCGATCCATGCGCGATCCTCAGTCGGATTGATCGCCTTGATGGCGTAGGTGATGCCCGTCCACTTAGTGCCGACCCAAGCACCGGATCGCACATCCCTGGCTTGCCAGTCTGTGGTGATTTGCTTGCTCAACGAGTTGGCCCTGACCGTGAGCAGGACAGGCTGGCGTCCTTCCAGACGCGCCGCCATAACCGTCTCAGTGCCGCGAAGATATTGACGCCGGGCAGACACGATGAATCGCTCTTCGAACGGTCCTTCGGTATTGCCGTCATCCGGACCGGAGTACGGGCCGCGGCTGTCGAATGCGATGTTTTCCCTAAGCTGGCCGGTTGTCGTTTTCATCTGACACCTCTGGATCAGAGAACTTACCGCGCTTGCGTAGCCGCACAGCTTTGCCGGCATCGATCGCCGCAGCTCCGCATCGTGTAGTGACAGAAACCGACATCCCATCACGATAGGCGATTGTCACGGCCGGCGTTGGCTTCCAGTCGAAGTCACCAGTGAAGCGAACCCACATGGTCAGACCCTCATGAAAGCCAGCCACGTCCCCTCGACATGCTGGATTAGTCGCCGTCCGCTTTTATGGAGTTCCTCAAGCACAGCCTGCACGTCGACCGTCCCGCGAGCATGGTAATCGTGATAAACGATCATCCCGCCCTTGCGGACACGGTTAAGCGCAAGGAACTGATCCTGCATGACGCCCCTCGCGCCATGATCGCCGTCGATGAAGGCGAAGTCGCATTCCGGAAGATCGTCGATCAGGAGATCGTGCGAACCATGGCGCGCGATCAGGAGCCGGAAGCGCGAATCGTCCAACGCCAGGTGCGCCGGCTGCTGTGGAACCTCACGCCGCTGCACAATCTTGTCGGTGACGTAGCCTTGCGGCACGTCGATGCCGACATAGCGCTCGATCGTCACAACGTTGCGCAGCAATGCCTTGGCAGTGCGCCCTTCATTCACGCCGAACTCGATGGCGACCTTGGGCGCAACCGATCGCGCGAGCGCTACGAGCACCTCTAGTTCGCCGGGGTTCATGAAACGGGCGTTTAGCCCGCTCCAGTCGATCGGATGGACGTCAAGGTCAGCCTGCGGAACGGCCGGCAGCTTGAGCAGCGAAGGCTCGTAGACGGGTCGTTGCGGCTGGAATGTCGATGGTTTTCTGGCAAGCATGGCTGTGGCTGAAACACTGACAG
>NZ_RZQI01000801.1:0-2734 GCF_003998335.1 Mesorhizobium sp. M7A.F.Ca.CA.002.05.1.1
CGGTCAGATTGCTCCGCTGCATCACCGGATGGAGATAGGCGGCGGCAGTCGAACAGCGCTCGCCATTACGGGCGCCACCGGCAAACTGGGTCACCTGGAAATAGCCGGCGCCCTCTTGTTCCGGTCCGTTGAAATCGTCCGAGGCGCGAATCTGGTTTTCGGCACAAGCCTCTATGAAGGCCTTGGCGATCGGCCTCGGCGAGCGCTGGTTCGACACTTTCAGCGGGCCGTCCCCGCCATGCAAGGCATCAGTGCCGCGCTCATTGCCCTCGGCGCGCCGGAAATAGGGCAGAACCTCATCCCACGACCAGCCCTCGCAGCCCAGATTTGCCCATTCGTCATAGTCGCTGCGATGGCCCCTGACATAGAGCATTGCATTGATGGCGCTGGAGCCGCCCAGCGCCTTGCCGCGCGGCTGGTAGCCCTTGCGGCCGCCAAGACCTTGCTGCGGCACGGTTTCGAAGGCCCAGTTGTTGATCCTGGGCCGGCCGGAAAGCATGCCGATAATGCCAGCCGGAGCGCGGATCAGCATATCCCTGCCCTCGCCGCCAGCTTCGATCAGGCAGACCGTTTTCGATGGATCTTCCGAAAGCCGCGCGGCAAGCGCACAGCCGGCGGACCCACCGCCGGCTATGACATAGTCGTAACGCATGAAGACCCCTCCCCGATCGTTCCACGGATTTTCCATCCGGACGATCAAGAGAAGGCCTGAACACGGCTGATGTAAAGACGCGCGGAATTACCGCAACGTCAGCTGCTGCGAACGCGCCGCCAGGAGTATTTCGGGCCTTTTGGTTCCGGCACGGCGGCTGGCTGGTAGTAGAGCCCCAATCCGCCGGTGCGGCCCTCCTCCAGGCGCTTCAACAGCACCGCATTGGAAATCTCGAACTCGTCGAAGCCTAGCCGCAGCATATGCGGCAGTTGGTCCACCAGCACCTGGCCCGTGGCGCGAACGGCACCTTCGAAATGGTAGCGGCCGCGCAGCAGTTCTCCCTTGGAGAAGGAGCGGCCGTCGCTGAAGGCCGGGAAGGCCAATGCCACCAGCGACAGCTGGTCGAGCAGGTCGGCAATCTTCTCGAGCTGATCACCAGGCTGCAGCAGGACGCCGAGCCGTTCCTTGGCCGAGCGGCGCACCTCCGGATCCAGATCGAGGAAGACTTGCAACGGCAGGATGAAGCGGCCGTTGCCGGACAGCGCATCGGCGCTTTCGGCATGCGTCCACTCATCCTCGTGAAAACCCGCAGGGGTCCAGAGTCGGGTCTCCGCTGTCGTCGGTTCAGTCATCAAAAAGTTCCTAAATAGTCAAACGAACCAAGGATGTGTTGAGATTCAGGTCAGGCTGCGCCGAAAATAGCGGCTTCCGAGAACCGGAGCGGAGCGTACTTGAAGTACGTGAGCACCGGAAGCGCAGGAAGCTGCCGTTTGCAGGCCAGCCTAACCTGAATATCAGCATATCCTAGGGATGCGTCGGTCAGCGACTTCTCCAGCCCCGACAGGTGAATGCCGCACTCGGTCTTGGCGTGACCGGCCCAGCGGCCGCTGCGCGCGTCCTCGCCCGGCTGCACCGGCTGCGTGCACGGGAAGCAGCCGATCGACAGATAGCCATAGGCGACCAGCGGATTTTCGCGCAGCGCATGGGCGCGCATGTAGTCCGCCTGGTCCGATGTCGTCCAATGCGCCAGCGGATTGATGCGGATGCGCGGACCGACCGCCTCGAACACCGGCAGCGCCGCCCGCGTCGCGGCCTGAAAACGCTTGCGGCCGGTGAGCCAGGCACGAAATGGCGCGACACCGCGCGCCAGCGGCTCCACCTTGCGCACGTCGCAGCAGGCGTCGGTGTTGCTCTGATGCAGATTGCCCGTCGGATCGATCCGTTCGAGTGCTGCTTCCTCGGGTTTGATCACCCTTATGTTGGTCAGCCCGAAATCGGCGGCGAGCGCGTCGCGATAGCCGAGCGTCTCCTCGAAATGCTTGCCGGTGTCGAGGAAAATGACCGGCAGCGTCCGGTCGATCTTGGCGATCATGTGCAGCAGCACAGCCGAATCCGCGCCGAACGACGACACCGCCGCGATCTCGTCGAGGAACAGTTCGCGGGCCGAGCGTTCGATGATCTCGATCGGCTTCAGATGACCATAGAGCGCATCGAGCCCCGCCGCTTTGGCGGCGATACCGTCATCGACGTCTCCAATACGGTCAAGCGGCCTTGGCTTCGCCAGCATAGAGCGCCTCCTTGAACGGCGCGGGACCGACTCGGCGGTAGGCGTCGATGAATTTCTCTTGTGGGTCGAGCCGGAGGCCGAGATAGGTCTCGACGATCTGCTCGATGGCGTCGGTGATCTCTTCCGACGAGAAGCCGCGGCCGATGATCTCGCCGACCGAGGTGTTTTCGTCGGCCGAGCCGCCCAGCGTCACCTGATAGAGCTCAGAGCCCTTCTTCTCGACCCCGAGGATGCCGATATGGCCGACATGGTGATGACCGCAGGCGTTGATGCAGCCGGAGATCTTCAGCTTCAGTTCGCCGATCTCGCGCTGCCGCTCAAGCGAGGCGAAGCGGCGCGAGATTTCCTGCGCGATCGGGATCGAGCGCGCTGTGGCCAGCGCACAGTAGTCGAGGCCCGGGCAAGCGATGATGTCCGATATCAGGTTGGAATTGGCCGTCGCCAGGCCGATGCCGACCAGCGCATCATAGACCGCCTTGAGGTCGGCGCGGGCCACATGCGGCAGGATCAGGTTC
>NZ_RZQI01000802.1:0-2727 GCF_003998335.1 Mesorhizobium sp. M7A.F.Ca.CA.002.05.1.1
CTTCACATCGACCGGCCATGTCGCCACATCAGGCCACGCCTGCGGCTGGCCCTTGTCGCCGCGGCGCGCAAAATAGAGCCTGTGCTGGGCCGGGTCGACCGCCATGAAGCCGTCATTGCCGCCGCAATCATGCGGCACGCAGCCGCTGGCGTAGAAGGTGCCCGAAGCGGTCTTTTCCGTGCCGCCGCCGACCAGCAGGCTGGTTGCCATGTCGGGCATGTCCTTGCCGAGAAGCTTTTTCGCTTCCTTGTAGACGGCCTCGTTGTGGAAGGCGTCGATGATGTTCTGGTACTTTTCCGGATCGATGTCTTTCCAGTCCGTGCCGGGTTCCGGCATGTAGGTCAGATTGCCCGAAATCGTCAGCCCATCGGTCGGCGACCATTGCAAAGCCGGCTTCTCATCCCCCGGCAGCAGATAGGGCACGAAATAGATGGCGTTGTCGGACACCGCCGAGGGCGGTGCGCCGCACTGGTCCTGCTCGACTGTCGTGCTCTGGATGGTGCCGCCTTCCGGTTTCCAGACGATCACCGTCGCCGGCCCGCATTGATTGCCGCCGTCGCCCACATCGAACAGCGCCACCTTGACGCCGCCGACCTCGACTATTTTGTCGAAGAAGACGTCATAATTGCTGGCCAGCTGCTGGCCGTCATAGGCAAGCACCTTCTCGCCATACTGTTCCTTCTGGGTGATGGTCAGCGTGCCGCCTTCGAAAGGGACGGGCGCCTGCTTGTCGTCATCGGCAGCGTCGGCGGCGTTCGTCCCCTGATCGGCGGACGGCTGGTCCGTCGCCGGGGCCGGCTGGGTGGCGGGTGCCTGTGTCTGCGCGAACGCGCTCACGGTTTGCCCTAGCAACAAGGCCAGCCCGCAAACGCCGGCAAGAAGCAAACGTGTCATGACTGTCCCTCCGTTCGCCGCCACGAACCCGGCCTGTGGCGGCCGGGTCAGATCCTGCGACTCAGGCCCAGGGGCGCTGTTCGGCGTTCCGCTTCTCGAACGACGCGATGGCGCCGGCCTTCTCCATGGTCAGGCCGATGTCGTCGAGACCGTTGAGCAGGCAGTGCCGCTTGAAGTCGTCGAGGTCGAAGGTGACGACACCGCCGTCGGGACCGCGGATTTCCTTGGCTTCGAGGTCGACCGACACTGTGGCATTGGAACCGCGCGAGGCGTCATCCATCAGCTTCTCGAGATCCTCGGGGCTGACGGTGATCGGCAAAATGCCGTTCTTGAAGCAGTTGTTGTAGAAAATGTCGGCGAACGAGGTCGAGATGACGCAGCGAATGCCGAAGTCGAGCAGCGCCCATGGTGCGTGCTCGCGGCTGGAACCGCAGCCGAAATTGTCGCCGGCAACCAGGATCTGCGCCTTGCGGTAGGCCGGCTTGTTGAGCACGAAATCCGGATTTTCCGAGCCGTCATCCTTGTAGCGCATTTCGGCGAACAGGCCGGTGCCGAGCCCGGTGCGCTTGATCGTCTTGAGGTAATCCTTCGGGATGATCATGTCGGTGTCGACATTGACGATCGGCATCGGAGCGGCGACGCCGGTGAGCTTGGTGAACTTTTCCATGGCTTTTGCCCGTGTTTTCGTTGCGGGGGGATTGCTGAGGCACGGTTTACACAAAGCCGGCAGCAAATAAAAGGCAACTGTTCGTGCACAGTGGCACAAGCCAGCCCGATGGTGCAGTCTGGCGGCCATGGCAGAAAACGCACACGTCCTCTATGCGCGTGAACCCGCGCTCGACATCGCCGAATTCCGGCGTGTGCTGGTCGAATCCGGCCTCGGCGAGACACGGCCGGTCGATGATGAAGCACGCCTGCGGGCGATGCTGTCGGGCGCCAATCTGGTGCTGACCGCGCGTCTCGACGTCGAAGGCAAGCCGCTGGTCGGCGTGATCAGAGGCATCACCGACTTCTCCTGGGTCTGCTACATCTCCGAACTCGCCGTTTCCCGATCGGCACAGGGGCTCGGCATCGGCAAGGGCCTGATGGACGAGGCGCGCCGGCAGCTTGGACCGTCGGTCGCCATCAGCCTGATCTCCATGCCCGACGCCGTCGGCTTCTACGAACGTATCGGCATGAAGCGCATGGCGGATGCATTCTGGTTCGACCGCAAGGGCTGAGATCTCTCTGGTTGGGGAACGAGAGAAGCGCGCCTTGCCTTCTCCCCCTGTGGGAGAAGGTGGATCGGCGCGCAGCGCCGAGACGGATGAGGGGTGTTCCAGCGGAGTGAGGCGTTGGCGTTCCCTGGAACACCCCTCATCCGTCGCCTTCGGCGACACCTTCTCCCACAGGGGGAGAAGGAAACGCCAACGCTCAAATCACGTTCAATTCCCGGAACGCCCGCCCTTCCGCGACTCGACCATAGCCAAACGCCGAACAATCCACCGTGCGATAGCCGCCATGAACGATCAGTTCGGCCAGCGCCTTGCCGACCGCCGGCGCCTGCTGCAGGCCGTGGCCGGAGAATCCGTTGGCGAAGATGAAATTGCCGACTTCGGGATGCGGACCGATCACCGCGTTCTGGTCGAGCGTGTTGTAGTCGTAGTGGCCGGCCCAGGCGCGGGTCGGCTTGATCGCCTCGAAGGCGGGAATGCGGGTCGCCAGCACCGGCCAGATCACCTCTTCGAACAGCGGCCAGTTTACCTCGAAGTCGCCGGGGTCGGGTGCGCGGTCGCCTTCCTCCGGTTCGGCGCCGCCGGTGAGGTAGACCGAGCCTTCCGGACGGACATAGAT
>NZ_RZQI01000803.1:0-2716 GCF_003998335.1 Mesorhizobium sp. M7A.F.Ca.CA.002.05.1.1
GCTTTGCCCATCGCAGAGCTGAGGCTTGGCTTTCGTTGACAGATTTATTGATCTCGTGCTTTTCAGCGAGGACCTTGAGGTATTGCCGGAAGACTTCCTCACGGGTCCCCGTGGCATCTGCTGCCCAGAGCCAGAAGTCGGCACCCCTACCGGGAAGATTTATGATCCGAGGACTGATTACGCGGAAGCACTGCCAAGCCGAATAAACCATGGCGAGCGTAGCGGCTGCTAGCGACCACGCGAGTGGGGTCTGGATCAAAGTGTGGGGGACGATTACCGACGCAAACCCGCACCAGTGGCAGTGGCCACGGTCAGGAAAAGTCGCATCAAGGCCAAGGCTTGATTATCTGAGGCTATAATTAGACCAACCAAAGCGTTGTGCCTGAAGCGCGCGTCTTCGATTGCTAACTTCCAATCATCAGGATTGAGCATCGCTGTCCTTAGTTCTTGGCCGCATCACATGCGAGCTTCTTTTCCGCTCTTCCCAAGCGCTTGTAGAAATCGTATCCCGATAAGCCTACCTCTTTGGTCCCCTTAGTTCTTCTAAGGTGTGACCGGGGCACAGATACTTAGGAGCGCGGCTCTATCACACGAGGCAAACCCGGCTTGCGTTAACCGGCGCTCGGATGATCTTCTCCCTCGGGAGAGATCGAGCCCAGTCCAAAGAGCCCGCCGAGCCCCAGTAGCCCACCACCGGTCGGAGCAGACCCTTTACCGTCAGGCTCACGCATTAAAGCTTCCGCGATACGTTGAAGCTGCATCCGGCCTTCGATCAGTCTTAATTCGTTATCGATCTTGTTGATGTTGTCGATGTGGCTAAGGAGTGTGCCTGTGGACCAATCTGTGGCGGGCCACTCAAGCTTGCTATTCGCCGACACCCGGAAGAACTCAACCCCATCAGATACGCTGCTAGCTCGAAATGGCGTGTGAGCAACGATATTGCGAAGCTCACCGCACTTCCTGGCCTGCTTTGCCAGTTCATCGAATTTCGCCGCTAGACTTCGATCAGAGATAAAGTGATCAACCAGCGTACGCAGAGTTTTGATCTTCTCATCGAAACCCATGTTTCTATTGATGATGACACGGCGGGCACCACTGACGCCAAGCACCTCTCCCAGAGCGTCTCCGATGCCAGCCTCAAGAAGTGCGAAATAGCCCATAAATGCACCAATTAGATAGAATGCTCTCGCGTCCGGACCCATTTCGAGTAGTTCGCTCTTGGTCAGCATTCAGGCAGCCTACCGAGTCTTTACCGATATAGCTATTGGACAGCCACCCGGCCGCTCATGAGAACCCCTGTTCTTTCGCAGTAGACGCATTGGTCCTCAAAGTCGTCCATGCAGAGCTGCCCTAGCAGTTCTCTCTTTGGTGTGGCCGAGGGTGCTTAGGGAGACTGCCGTAGTCAGGAGACCACCTACAAAGACCGAAGCATCCCCTGCTCCTTAGCAGCCTCCTCAAAGGCCTTCTGGACATCCTGGGGTGACGCTCGGTCCTCGAAGCAGTCGATGCAGAGCTGCACCGCCTTGTTCCACTTCGGTCCCTTCTCGGGCCACTTCATGAGTTCCTCAGCGGCGGTCTCGACGTTGCTGACGCCCAGCGTGATGCCGACCTTCTCGGTTCTGACGGGGACCACAGGGCTGAACCAATGGAGTTCCATCAGATGAACCTACGGTGGGAGAGCCTGCACTTGAGGTCTTCGGCATTCAGTAGGTCTACGAGATCGTCCGCATATTCCCTATTGAGGCCTATCGCTGGCCAACCATCAGGCGAAACCGGCTGCCCGGTGAACACGTCGAACACCGTCCAGGTCCCGTCTGGGTCTCTCCTCAGGTCGTACCTCAACTGCCTCATCAGGGTAATTTAGGGTTTCCTGATGAGCCTCTTCAATGGCGTCGAGCAATGAGGCTAGAGTTGGTGGTAACTCAGGGTCAACTTCCAGCCCGAAGGCCTGCTGAACCTGGTGGCGGTTGTCCTCGTTTCGGATCAGCTCCAGCAGATGGTCGGCAACGGTCTTGTGACCGGCTTTGTCACGCTTCGTCATCAGGGAGTCCCCACGAGTCCTGGCGCCTTTAACTTATTGTCCGATAAATGGTTCCATTGGGTCTTGCCTTAGGTCGTACCTCTGCTGTGCCATGAGGTCATTCGTTGCGTTTCCGATCTAACTCGTCAAGCATGGACCGATGCTGCTCGGACATATCCCAATCCACTGGGAGGTTCAGCAGTTGGCGGATTTGATGGCGCAGTGTCTCTGAAGTAATCCACGTCCGAATGAGACGCGATGTAGCCTGCTGTTGCTCGGGAGAAAGCTCTTCCATGGTCAGCCCACACGGTTAGCACCGAGCCCAACCCTTTGGTGACCTTAATGGTTCCCCCGAAGGATTGCCTGAAGAGATTTAGAGCAGCGCCTATTTCGGCGCGAGGGCCTGAAGCAGTTCATCGCCGCGAAGCCCGGATTGGTATGCTCCCATTAGGCTTTCGGCGGCTGTGGTAGCTTCAGGGCTTCGGCGGGTGATCCCACGCAGCGAACAGAGTTGATCGAACATTTCCTGGAGAACGGCTATCTCTTCAGGTTCGAAGGTGCCGTTAGCTAGCTGTGTTATCGGCATGTCGTCCTCTGCACTGATTTTTTCAGGATCATTCTAGCGGAACGAAGGCGATGTCAATGCGGGACCGAATGCCCATATGGGGTCGGAATATTTGGCAGAAATTTCTGAGC